>JANXCJ010000062.1 GCA_025060275.1 Bacteroidia bacterium
CCCTCTATCAGAGAGAAGTCTGATAGACTTCTCTATAAAGGCGCCATATAAGTTGTACTTTCCAAACCATGTAGTAAAGAATTTTTTGTAGATAGGCTTTTGCGTAAGAAGCTCGGGTATAGCATAGTGAGAGGCATCCCCGACAATCCCATATGGAGGATTCCCAAGGATTAGATCAAACCTCTCGGAGGGATTCCAAAGTAAGTAGTCAGCATGAAAAAAATGGGCTAAGGGGAGAGCTTGGGCTGCTGCCGCAAGCGGCTCTGAACGCACATCCACTCCATATAGCCGATGAGAGCTCCCATACTTCCGAGCAAAAGCCCTTAGAAAAGGTGCTTCTCCACAGGCAGGCTCTAAAACCTTCAGAGAAGAGCTTAATCGCTCAGGCAGAAGAGAGAGCATAGCTTCCACTCCTGCCGCCGGCGTCTCTACTACTCCTAAACCTCCAAGAGAAGCCCTACGAGGGCTCATGTTCATACGCAAATATAGTCCTTTATCAACCTACTCAAGGGGGAAACTGGAGCTACTCCTCTAATGGCTCTAACCTCGTCCGTCTCTCCTTACAGCGGAAATAAACCTAATAGTAAGGCCAACGGGGGTAGCTGAGCCCGTAAGTTAAAATAGCTCTATCTTCTCCATTTGTAGCTCTGCACTATTCAGAAGCCCCTCTACCTCTCTTAGAATGTCAGACTCTTCCTTTTCTTCGTAGGCACCGTAGATAGAGCTACCATTAGTTTCGGCTATAGGCTTTGTGATGTCTCCACAAACCCTATGGGCCTCATAGGCTTGTAGAACGAATCTCTAATAAAGCCTGTGCTTCAGTGCTTGTAGAGCAAGTACTTCTGACTGAGTTTTGGTGACGGATTTCCCAAGCGTCACTATGGTGTGATTTATAAGTTCTTGACAGAAATCATAATAACTTACCAGAATAGCACTGAGCTTAGGCATATACCTCAGCTGAAACATCGTATCTCCTGAATTTATATAAAATTCACCTGGAACGACCTTCTCTAAGGCGAAGAGTATGCTTTGCCGGGTAGTTTTATCTACAGCAAATAGGCATAGCTTATCAGCTCCTCTTGCATGATTTGCCTGAAAAGTGTTTGCCTGTTTAGTGTCATTTTATCCGGCAAGAGTCGAGAAACTTGGATACACAGATATAGCCTAAAGAGGTTATTATAAGTGGTTATCTCATTGCAGCTAGAGCATTGTAGAATTCCAAACTTGTTGTTTATGAATAACTGAAAAGGTTTAGAGTCAATCTGACCTCGGCAAAGCAAGTCATAGGCTGCCTTTCCTTTCTCTGCCTTAGTACATAGGATAAATCCTGAGGAGTGGAAAATTCTAAATCAAGCTTAGGGAAAATCTCCATGTTGGAAGCCTGAATGGCTTCTAAGACCTATTCATCCAGCGTTCTATCTTCTATACCACTCGTGATAGCCATGAGGGGGGTTATCTGGCTCTCGGAAAAAGCTGCGGAGTTCATTTAGAGGGCACTGAAAGCGGAACATGGAACTTTACAAATACACTCTGGCCACGTGCACTTGGGATTATCGGTAAGTGCGTGTTCTACCTACTTAGCATACTTTTTGCGAGGTAAATTGGCTACTTTGATATACCTTGGAAGATCAGGTAAGGTTATTCTCTCCCACCTAAAGCCATGGATATGAGTTCCTTTAGCGCATAAAAGAAGGGGAGCTACCTAAGTAGCTCCCCTAAAGAGCAAAGCTGAGTAAAGAGAAAGAGGCTTACCTGCCGCAGAAACGCTTCCAATTTCGGCATTTACCGCCGCCGCCAAAATAGGTTTGTGCCAAACGGGTCCGGTAATTCTTCCAATTCTTCCTCGGACCCACAAGGACTTCATGTACCCCTGTGAGGGAGTTGTGAAACCTTACTTCTGCTCCTTCGGCTTTCATCCATGTAACCCCGAGAAGGGGCATCAGGGCTAACACTATGTTTCTCATACAATACTTATACGAGGGTGAGCAAAGAAGGGTTGCATGCTGCAGATACAACCAGCTAATCAAATTGCCTGTCCTTCAAGGCTCAGGCTAGCCTGTACCTCCCCCCTTACTTAGTGGTGCCAAGGTGGGTCTGCAATGGCCCTGTAGAGTTTCCATGGAGGGTGGGCTCCCACCAGAGGCTTAGCTTGAAGAAATCAATTTGCTTCTATCTCAAAAACCTCATGGAAATAATAAATTACTTTTTCCTTTACTTCCCCGAGAGGTACTTCCTGACCGAGTTCCAAATGCAGAGAAGTTACGGCTTTATCCCGAATCCCACAAGGCACTATGTAGGAGAAACCTGTAAGGTCTGTATTGATATTTAGAGCGAAACCGTGCATAGTTAGCCATCGGCTCAGCTTGACGCCTAATGCAGCTATTTTACGAGGAGGATTTAGGAGCCATACGCCCGTGAGACCTGGAATGCGCTCTGCTTTTAGCCCGTAATCAGCTAGGGTACGAATAAGCACCTCCTCCAGTGAGCGCATATACCACGAAACATCGCAGCGAAATCTCTCTAACCATAGAATGGGATATCCTACGATTTGACCGGGCCCATGGTAGGTGACGTCGCCGCCTCGCTCTACTTCATATATCTCTACGCCCTTTTTTTGAAGGTAAGCTGCAGAGAAGAGTATGTTTTGTTGGTCTGCGTTGCGTCCGAGAGTAATAACGGGTGGATGCTCACAGAGGATAAGCCTATCCTGCCATTCTGAAAGGTTATGGAGAGCTTGCTTTACATATGCCTTTTGCCTTTCCCATGCCTCCCCGTAAGGAATAAGTCCCCAGTCCTCTATGAGGACCTCTTTTGTCTTAGCTGCACTAGTAGTATCCATACTACCCCAATAGAGATGCAGCTATCTGCAATATTAAAGATAGGCCATAAGGCAATATACTCTCCACCCCAGAAGGGTACCCAGTTAGGTAGTAAGCCTTGCCATATATCTACATAAATAAAATCTACCACATGCCCCTGAAGCCATCCTCCCTCATAAGCATTGAGAGAAGCAAAGAGCACACCATAAAATATACGATCTATAAGGTTTCCAACGGCTCCTCCTAAAATAAGTCCGCTCGGCCAGGAGAGAGCAGGTGTCTGGTGGCTTAGTTTGCTTAGATAATACCCGATTCCCACTGCAATGGCTGCAGAAAGAAGAGTTAGAAGAACTTTAGGTGCAGCCTCTGCCGTAGGAGTATCATGCCCGAAAAAACCTGCCAAAGAAATCCCAAAAGCTGCCCCAGGATTTTCTACATAATGGAGTTTGAGCCAATCTCCTATCCATTTTATCTCATGTCCTAACGGAAATGAGAGCTTGACGTAGAGTTTCGTAGCTTGATCTATAAGTACTACGAAAAGGGCTACTATTCCGACTCTACGCCATGTCCTCATTTGGGGCGCTTTTCTTTTACCTCTAATAGGGTTTCTGCCACAGGCACAGCCAGAAGTCTCTCCTTAGGGATTAGCTTCCCCGTAACCTTACATATACCATAAGTGCCATTTTCTATCCGTATGAGAGCTCTCTTAAGAGCATCAATGTATTTCAAACTATGTTGAATAAGCCTTTCTAACTGCACTTTCTCAGAGTATTCGCTCCCGGTATATTCTCCTGTGCGATACTGCTCCTCGGCAGCGACCACTAATTCTTCTAAGTTACGCTTGAGGCGGTGGTACTCTTTTTCAGCTTCTTCTAACTTTTGCAGAATGATACGCTTGAATTCTGCGAGTTCTTCTGCGGTATAACGGCTCTTCTCAGACATGCTCATATGCCTTTGAAATTTCTATGTGTAGGGAGACCGAGTCTAAAAATTCCATGGATGGTTCCGAAGGTACTTCCTTCAGCCAGGTAATTTGTTCTGCTAAGGTCTCTTGAGCTATTAGCTGAGAAAAAGGAGTTAGAGCTTCTTGGTAAGGGTGGGGAAGATAGAGCTTAAGATGAATTCGCTCAGTTAGGGATAGTCCATTAGCTTTACGGGCATTTTGGATATGGTGAATGAGCTCTCGCGCCCATCCCTCTTGCTCAAGCTCGGGTGTAATGCGTGTGTCTAGGGCTACAGTGAGCCCCGTTTCTGAGGCGAATAACCATCCCGCTAAGGCTTTGGCTCTTACCTCTATCTCCTCGGGAATAAAAAGGGTTTTGTCCTCCCATATCACTGCTCCCCGCTGAATTGATTCTAAAACGCTTTCTTGAGAGAGAGAGGATAGATGATGTCTTAACTCATTTATACGAGTTCCTAACTTAGGGCCTAGTAAGCGGTAATTAGGGCGCAGTTCATATATAACTGCTTCACTTTGGTCGTCTAAGTATGTGATTTGCTTGACATTGACTTCACTGAGAAGCAGGTGGGCGAGAGGTTCTAGCCATTTCTTGTAGCTTGCAGGCACGAGGACTTGGGACAGCGGCTGGCGTACGCGTATACCTTTCTGCTTGCGTAGACTGTGAATAAGAGAGGCTAAGCGTCGGGTTTTCTCCATCGCTTCTTCTAACTCTTCTTTTCTTAGGCTAAGGTCGGGCAGGGGGAAATCGCTTTCATGGACAGACCCTTTTTCTTTCAGATTTTCCCAGAGAATTTCTGCATAGAAGGGTGCGATGGGCGCCATTAGCTGGGCTACACGGAGTAGAGCATGACGAAGTACGGTAAATGCTCTCCACTTGTCCTCATCTTTCTCACCTTTCCAGAAGCGGCGCCGATTAAGCCGTACATACCAGTTAGAAAGGCGTTCTATTACAAAGTCTTCTATGAGCCGAGCAGCTTGCGTGGGGTAGTAGTTTTCATAGGCTTCTAAGACCTCTGCTGTGAGCCTCTCTGTCTCACTAATAAGCCAGGCATCTATGGGAGAATACTCTTCAAAGGAAGAAAGTGGCTTCGGTATGTATCCATCTATCTGGGCATACAGGGCGAAAAATTCATAGGTGTTGTGTAATGTACCAAAAAATGTACGCACCTTCTCTGCCAGTCGCTGCTCATCAAAGCGTACATTTTCCCAAGGGGGGGCATTACTTACGAGGTACCATCGGGTGGGGTCAGCTCCATATTTCTCTATCAGCTCAAAGGGGTCTACTACATTCCCTAAGCGTTTAGACATCTTATTCCCATCCTTATCTAAGACAAGCCCATTCACAAGGACTCGTTTATAAGCCACACTGTCAAATAGTGCCGCCGCTATTACATGCAGAGTGTAAAACCAACCCCGGGTCTGATCCACTCCTTCCGCGATGAAATCAGCAGGAAATTGACGAGTGAAAACTTCCTGATTGGCGAAAGGGTAATGCCACTGGGCATAAGGCATAGCGCCAGAATCAAACCATACATCTATGACATCGGGCTCTCGGTACATAGGTTCCCCATTTGGTGCGCATAGGATGATCTCATCAATGAAGGGGCGATGGGGATCAAAAGCGGGAGCATCCAGAGGGTTAGACTGCATGAAGCCCGCTTTACGAGCTTCCTCTATTGCCTCTCGTAATTCTGCAAAAGAGCCTATACATCGTTCGTACTGGCGGTCCTTTGTGCGCCATATAGGTAGCGGAATGCCCCAGAATCGGCTTCTGGAAAGATTCCAATCTTCTATATTCTCTAACCAGTTTCCAAATCGCCCTTCCCCAATTGAGGAGGGGTGCCAGGTAATTGTACGATTTAGAGATATTAGCTTCTCGCGCAGGGCTGAAGTGCGGATAAACCAGGCTTCTATAGGATAGTACAAAATAGGCTTATCCGTACGCCAGCAATGTGGATAATTATGTTCATAGACCTCTTTTCGGAATAGGAGTCCCCGCTGCCGCAAATAAGCTGCGATGTCTTCATCTACGGGGCGATACTGCGGGTCATCTTTATAATTTTTTACAAACCTTCCGGCAAAATCTGTAACTTGAGGTACAAACTTACCCTCTTTATCTACAAGAGGAGTGGGGTTTCCATTCGCATCTTGCACTACTATGGAGGAGATGCCATGCTCTCTCGCTGCTTTGAGGTCATCTGCCCCAAAGGTGGGGGCGATATGAACGATACCTGTCCCCTCCTCCAACTTGACAAATTCAGCAGGGATGACGCACCAGACTTTACCCTTGGGATGGACGTACTTGAATACAGGTTCGTATTCCTGTCCTACTAATGCTTTACCCTTGAATCGCCGAAGAATCCGATAAGGTAGCTTAGCTGTGCGCAAATCTAATGCCTCAGGGCTCATGGGAAGAGATTGTCCCTCAGGAGAGAAATACCTGCTCAAAGCCGCTTCCGCCAAGATGACCCGAATAGGAGCTTTGGTATAAGGCTGGAAGGTCTCTACTTCTACATAGAAGAATTCAGCTCCTACAGCTAAAGCGGCGTTGCTGGGAAGCGTCCACGGCGTAGTAGTCCAGACCAAGAAAAATAAATTTTCCTCTTGTTTATGGCGGAATTGAACTGTAATAGAGGGGTCTTTTACTGACTTGTAGGCGCCAGGTAGGTTTAGCTCATGCTGGCTGAGAGCTGTGCCTGCCGCTGGCGAATAGGGTTGTATTGTATAGTCTTTGTAGAGGAGCCCTTTGGTATAAAGCTGCTTGAGAAGCCACCAAACAGATTCTATGTAAGAGGGCTCAAAGGTAATGTAAGGATTTTCTAATTCTATCCAATAGCCCATTCGCTCTGTGAGCTCATCCCATGCTGCCTTGTAGCGCATTACGGCGGCACGGCACGCTTGATTATATTCTGCAATAGAGATTTTTGTGCCAATATCTGCCTTGGAAATACCTAATTCTCTTTCTACACTTAGCTCCACGGGGAGTCCGTGCGTGTCCCAGCCGGCTCTACGAGGGACATAGTAGCCGCGCATAGTCTGATAACGGCATACTAAGTCCTTGAGAGTGCGAGAAAAAACATGATGAATGCCGGGCTTTCCATTTGCAGAAGGAGGCCCCTCGTAAAAAACAAAGAGGGGAGCCTTTTGCCGACGAGTAAGGGTTCGTTGAAAGGTATTTTCCTTTCGCCACCGCTCTAACACCTGCCTCTCCCACTCAGGCAGCCGTAGTGTCCCCAAGCTACGCCACATCTTCACAAAGGTACGACCTTTTGAAGGGCTTTATTGCTTCCTAAAATATACAACTCTTAGAAAAGGAACGCACCTGTCATAAAAGAACTCCCACTCTTTTGGTACCCACTCCTCCTCGGAGAAAGAAGGGAAAAAGGTATCTCCGTCATAATTTCCCATTATCCAACTTAGGTACATCTTTTTCACTTCAGGTAAGCTAAGAGCCCACTGGAAAATCTTCTCCCCGCCCGTGAAAAAGACAGGTATTTCAGTTGTTCTTAGTGCCTTTAGCAGAGAGTCCTTAGAGGGGAAAACTCGTGTAACTGGAAGGGGCTCTTGAGTTCTGCTTAGTACCCATATCTCTCTACCGGGCAGTGGTCTCGCTATACTCTGCCAAGTTTTCCTTCCCATTACGAGTACGCCTCCCCAAGTGAGCTCACGAAATAGTCGGAGTTCTAAAGGTAAGTGCCATGGGAGGCGCCCCCCCTTACCTATCACTCTATTAGGATGAGAGAGGGAAGCTACTATGCTCCAATTCCTTTCCGTCATTGCCTAATATAAGAGAAAAGCTCTTGAATCTCAGTTTCTGTGTTGTGGGCGTGGAGGGTAAGCCTATAACCAGGATAAGCTACAGTAGGAGGATAAAGCTTCTTGAGTGGGAGGGGATGGTTTGCTGGGAGGAAAGCTATAGGCCCCTTCAATCCTTCATAAGGAATATGATAAGCTTGAAGGAGCTGAGAGGTATAGTAGATGTGCCCCCAAAGTCTTTCTCTTCTTTCCTGCCAGTAGGTATTGCGATAAAGTATCTGGGCTATAGCCCAAGGAATACAATAGGGTAAAGCAGTGGTATAAATTCCTGCAAATCCCTTGCGTCTGAGATATTCTATAAGCCAGGGAGGGGCTATCCAGACTCCCCCCACTAATCCAACGGCTTTACCAAATGTGTAGAGTACGGCTAAAGGCGTCAGTCCTTCTCTTTCGCTCCAGCTTTGCCCCGCTGGAAAGATGAAAGTAGTATGTGCCTCATCAATGACTATGTGACAATTGTATCGCTCCTGGAGATATCTTAGGGCTTTAGGCTCAGGTGTATCACCCCGCATAGAGTAAAGAGACTCTACAGCTATGAATACTTCTCCCCTTGCCTTTCTGATAAGCCTTTCTGCTTCTTCAAAGTTATTATGGGGGAATCCCCATGCTATGGCACTGCTGAGGCGAATACCCTGCCGGATAGAAGCATGTACTTCCCGGTCAAAGAGTATAGTGTCTCCTCTTTGTGGAATGGTACTCCAGAAGGCTAAATTAGCATTCAGTCCGCTGGGGAAAAAAAGGGCCTTTTTGCCGGATGTGCCCCATAACTTCTCTGCTTCTGCTTCTACCAGAGAGAAAACCTCTGCATCACCTCCTAAGTAGCGAGACCCTCCACTTCCCCTTAGCCACTCTGGTGGGCACTCTTGTAGAATGCTTTTTATCACGCCTTCTTGATTGAGGCCGAGATAGTCATTTGTTGAAAAATCTGCCTCTTCTTCTTTGTGGCTCCAAAAGGGTCTGTGGGGAGAGCGCTCAAGAAGGGCTTTTATTCGTGCTTCAAGGGGCATAGCAGATTCTCGCAATCCCCATTGCTCCACCGTAGCCTAAAGCTAATATTGCGGCATCATTCCAGGAGGTAGGTCTGAGGTTTCCCCAATAGGTAGGGTAAGGGGGGGCAAGCCAGGATCGGCTTCGCATTGCTTGAACTGCTGTTGCTAAGCTCACTAAGGGGGCGGCTCCTAAACTGTGGCCTACCCATATCTTCACAGATACAGCGGGGACTTCGCCCCACACAGCACGGATAGCCTCGTATTCTGCTTCGTCTCCTTGACGTGTGCCAGGGGCATGAAGCCATACCATATCAGGCGGAGAGCTTTCACAAGCAGCTATGAAGTTCTTCAAGGCTATTTGATCTACGGCTGTGAAGGAGGTATTCTTGGAGCAACTTGCCGTCCTCACGTGTAGGCTCTTTAGCCAGATAGGAGAGTCAGCACGAGCAGATAAAATACCTAAGACCGCTGCCTCTCCTAATGCAAAGGAGTTTCTCCTCGCTAAGTTACCTGGCTGAACATAGGGGAAATGACTCTCTCTACTATAAATACGAAGGGCTGCCATGGCTTCTATCATAAAAGGAAAAACGGGTGCCTCTACTGCACCAAAAAGTACGGTTTCTGCTTCTCCTGCTTTTATTAGCAGAGCAGCCTGATAAAGAGCTAACATTCCACTGATACAGGCTTGACTTACTACCCAAGCGGGCCCCTCTATGCCTAACAACCTCGCTAAGCGGCTTGCTAAGCTGCCTAATGTAGTGTCTGGAGAGAAGTGGGGAGATATGTATTTCTCCTGCTTCCATCTCTCATAGGCCCTAAGTAGGCTACCCAGCTCTCCCCGTGCTGTACCTATTATTACTGCTTGGGGGGCTTCTTGCTTTATTTCTTCAGCGTGGGCTTCGGCTAAGGCTCTTATTAAGCCCCATGCGCGCTCATCCTGTGAAGCAGTCGGAATGGTGCAAACAGGATGCCCCTCCCTTATCTCCCAGTGAGAGTCTTGCCGCAGAATAGCCTCGGCAAGAGGAATGCTCCAAAGGGCTCTCAAGTAGAGATTTATGTCCCTCATCGGATAGCATATAGACGCGCTATTTCGTGAAGAAGACTTTCAGCTTCTTCTAAATTCAACATTGTAGCGGCATCACTCGGTGATTGCTCAGGGACGGGATGCACTTCCATAAATACACCCTCTGCGCCTGCCACCACCCCTAAGCGGGCATATAGGCTTACGAACCTGCGTTCTCCCAAGGTCATCCCTGCAGAAGTGTTAGGTCGCTGTACTGCATGCGTAGCATCCATTAGGACAGGATATTTTCCCTCTTGCATCCATAAAATATTGCGAAAGTCTACTACTAAATCTTCATATCCGAAAAAAGTTCCTCTTTCTGTCAGAAGTATCCGGTTATTCCCTGTGGAAGCTACTTTTTCAGCGGCAAAGAGCAGCGTACGTGCGCTCATGAATTGACCTTTCTTGATATTTACGATCTTTCCTGTGGCACCGACAGCTTGCAGAAGAGCCGTCTGACGCGAGAGAAAAGCAGGGATTTGAATAACATCTACTACCTCGGCAGCCATGGGAACTTCCTTTGTCTCATGCACATCTGTAAGAATGGGCACTCCCCATTCGGCTTTCACTTTAGCTAAGATTTCTAATGCTTCGGTGTCTCCTATGCCTTGGAAGGAGCTAGCACGAGTCCTATTAGCCTTACGATAAGATGCCTTGAATATATAGAAAAAGTTGAGCTTTTCGCATACAGGTAGAAGCTTCTGCACTACTTTAGCGCATATATCATAGTTTTCCACTACGCAAGGTCCAGCTACGATACAGGCTACTTTATTTCGGGCTTGAGGATGCCATTCTTGCCAGGGGGTTTTCATTCTCCTCGGAATGCCGGCTTGCGCTTCTCCACGAATGCGGATAGCCCCTCCTGGTAATCTTGCGTGCGTCCTGCTAGCTCTTGATAATAGTACTCATACTTCAGTGCTTCCTCATAGCTTCTTTCAAAGCTGCGCAGGAGAAGCTTTTTGATATATGCTACGGCTATGGGGGCTTGCGCTGCATATCTTAGCGCAAGAGCATGTGTAGCCTCTTCCAACTTTTCATCCTCAACTACTTGATTTATAAGTCCCCATTCCAAAGCTTTTTCGGCTGGAATGCGATCACCTAGCGTTGCGAGCTCAAACGCCCGCTTCAGTCCTACTGTCCTCACCAAGTGGAAAGAAGTAGCTGTATCTAAGGATAAGCCCACATTTACGAATGCAATTACAAAGGAAGCCGAACGAGCCGCTATGATGTAATCGCAGGCAAATGCCAATCCTGCGCCCGCACCTGCAGCTACTCCGTTTACGCTCGCGATTATAGGTTTCTCTAACTCATGAAGGGCTTGCACCATAGGGTTATATCGCTTCTCTACTGACTCTCCCAGGGAACGCTTCACGCCTACAATATCCTTTAGGTCTTGTCCAGAACAGAAAGCCTTTCCTGTGCCCCGAATCACCACAGTCCGAATATTTTTGTCTCTCTTAACTTCTCGCAGGAGGCTTAGAATCTCAGCGCTCATCTTTTCATTGAAAGCATTGAAACGGTCGGGACGATTGAGAGTGATATAGGCTACACTGTCCCTCTTGTCGTATAGGAGAGTTTCATACATGTTGCAAAGATAGTTT
>JANXCJ010000063.1 GCA_025060275.1 Bacteroidia bacterium
TTTTTGTGTTTAGTTTTGCGACATGGCGGAATTTGTCAGAAGACATGTACCTCACCGTCCTGAAGAAATATCCCACATGCTAAAAACGATAGGAGTTTCCAGTTTAGAAGAGCTAACAGATAAAATCGTTCCTACCGACATTCAGAGAAAAGCGCCGCTCAATCTTCCCCCTGCCCTCTCCGAAGCGGAACTTCTTGAAGAGATAAAGACCCTCTCCTCACTCAATCTTCGGTGGCGTACCTATATTGGTATGGGTTATTATGGAACTTACACTCCGCCCGTGATACAAAGACTTGTACTTGAGAACCCGGCATGGTACACCGCCTATACACCTTATCAACCTGAAATTGCACAGGGGCGTCTGGAATTGCTGATGCTTTTTCAGACATTAGTGAGCGACCTCACGGGCCTTCCCCTCGCTAATGCCTCGCTGTTAGATGAAGCTACAGCAGGTGCAGAAGCATTATTTATGTTCTACTCCTTCTCTACTCAGAAGAAAAAAGCTTTCTTTTTAGATAGCCTACTACATCCTCAAGTTATAGGAGTAGTCCGAACCAGAGCCGAAGCTTTACGTATCCCCCTTATCGTGGATAGGCCAGAGGAGGCAGAGTGGGAGAGGTTTTTTGGAGCTATTTTGGCGTACCCCACTACAGATGGATGGATACGCCCTCATATGCCTAGTCTCATTGAAGCAGCCAAAAAAGCAGGGGTACAAGTGGCTGTGGCTACTGATCTGATGTGGCTCGTTTTAGGGGAGTCTCCGGGCAAGCTTGGGGCAGATGTGGCTTTCGGCTCCAGTCAACGCTTTGGAGTGCCCTTAGGGTATGGCGGTCCGCATGCCGCTTTCTTCGCAGCTACTGAAGCTTATAAGCGCTACATGCCAGGAAGAATAGTAGGAACCACAATAGACGCAGAAGGTCGCACTGCCTATCGCTTAGCATTACAGACTCGTGAGCAGCATATTAAGCGCGAACGCGCTACTAGCAATATCTGCACAGCCCAAGTGCTACTCGCCCATCTAGCCACTTTGTATGCTATATATCACGGCCCTGAAGGTCTCCAATCCATAGCTAATCGTATCCACCAGCAAACGGTCCGATTGGCGAAAGCCTTACAAGAAGCAGAGATTACGCTTGCTTATTCTCATTTCTTTGACACACTACGAGTACCCCTCTCACCCGAGAAAGCTCAAGCCCTCCGCCAAACCGCAGAAGCTCACCAGATCAACCTTCGGTATTATACTAATGGGGATGTAGGACTAAGCTTAGACGAAACTACTCATGAAGAGGACTTAGAGGATTTAGTCAAAGTATTTGCAGAAGGTTTAGGGGTCTCTCTTGATTTACCGTCACAAGCTCCCTCTGCTTACCCTTCTCATCTGGCTCGCCAAGATACCTATCTTACGCATCCTACCTTTCACAGTTTTAGAGGTGAGCATCAGCTCACTCGCTACCTTCATCGCTTAGCAAGCCGGGACATTTCGCTCGTACACTCTATGATCCCCTTAGGCTCCTGCACAATGAAGCTCAACCCTGTCGCTACCCTCTTACCTCTCAGTTGGCCTGAGCTCAATAGCCTTCATCCCTTCATACCCAAAGAGCAAGCTGCAGGTTACCAAGAGATGCTTAGGCGATTAGAGTCTTATCTGTGTGAAATCACGGGTTTTGCTAAAGTAAGTTTTCAGCCTAACTCTGGCGCTCAGGGAGAATACACAGGACTTTTAGTGATTCGTCGTTATCATCAAAGTAGAGGAGAGGGGCATAGGAACGTTGTGCTGGTTCCATCTTCTGCCCATGGCACGAATCCAGCTAGTGCCGTTCTGGCAGGATATCAGGTCATGGTCATAGGAGTGGATGAGAGAGGAAATATTGACATGAAAGATTTAGAATCTAAGCTTATCCAGCATGGCTCCCGTATAGCAGCTATTATGATTACTTATCCCTCTACACACGGAGTATATGAAGGAGAAATACGCACACTCTGTGAGAAAGTACATGCCGTAGGTGCACAGGTCTATATGGATGGAGCTAACTTGAACGCACAAGTAGGACTCACAAGCCCTGCGCAGATTGGGGCAGATGTTTGTCACCTCAACCTACATAAAACCTTTGCTATTCCTCACGGGGGGGGCGGACCGGGAATGGGTCCCATAGCTGTCGCTGCTCACCTTGCTCCTTTCCTACCCACCCATCCAATAATCCAAGTAGGTGGTGAAGAAGGCATAGGACCCGTGGCAGCGGCACCCTATGGCAGTGCTCTTATCTTGTGGATTTCTTATGCTTATATCAGGCTGATGGGAGCCGAAGGCTTGCGCTATGCCTCTCAAATTGCCCTTCTCAATGCAAATTACCTCAAGGCTCGCCTCAGCTCCTACTATCCCGTCCTTTACACAGATGAAAAAGGCTATGTAGCCCACGAGTTTATTTTAGACCTTCGCTCCTTCAAGGTAAAATTAGGGATAGAGATAGAAGACATCGCTAAACGCCTTATGGATTATGGCTTCCATGCCCCTACTGTTTCATTCCCCGTACCAGGTACTCTTATGATAGAACCTACTGAGAGTGAGGATTTGGCAGAATTGGAGAGGTTCATTTCCGCTATGATTTCAATTCGGGAGGAGATAGCCCAAATAGAGAAAGGAGAGATTTCCGTAGAAGAAAGTCCTCTCCGTCAAGCACCTCATACACAGCAGGTTTTGATAGCAGAACAGTGGAATCGTCCTTATACAAGGGAAAAAGCCGCGTTCCCTGCCCCATGGCTGCGCCAGTATAAGTTCTGGCCTGCAGTAGCGCGTGTAGACCACGCATACGGAGACCGAAACTTAGTATGCACCTGCCCACCCATTGAAACTTACACAGAGATTCCTGTTTCTACTGTATAAGCCTCTACCACTTCTACTGCTCTCTCTAGCTCTTCAGGCAGACTGGAAAGGGCAGGCAGGATATAGGCAATGTTTCCCAGCGGACGCAGGAAAATACCTCTTTCCATAGCAAAACTTTTTAGTTTATACCGATGCTCAGCAAAGTAACCGGGGGCAGGCGTGGGCAATGCTACAGCAAAAAGCGGACCTATTGACCATGCTGGAATAGCAGGATACCTCGCACGCCACAGGTCAGCTAATTCTGCTTGTTTCCTCACAAGGTTCCGGTAGCGAATAACTGTGTCAGGCTGCTCCCAAAGCGTTAGGTTAGCTAAAGCTGCCGCACAAGCTATAGGATTAGCTGTATAAGAGTGTCCATGATAGAGAGCCTTAGAAGGTTCTGGGCTATAGAAAGCTTCAAATACCTTTTCACTCACCAGTGTAAGCCCCAGAGGTAAAAATCCACCCGTCAATCCCTTAGCAAGGCAGAGTATGTCTGGCTTTTCTTTGCACTGGTCTACAGCAAAAAGGGTGCCCGTTCTTCCAAATCCTGTGAATACTTCATCAGCGATGATGAGCCCACCTGCTTTCCTCACCGCCCCTGCTATCCAGTCCCAATAGTGAGAGGCATAGGGTCGCATTCCCGCCGTCCCTTGTAAAAGGGGTTCTCCTATGAAAGCAGCTATGTCTTTCCTTTGCGCTATCTCGTTGAGAATATTTAGCAAATTCGCCTCATTCTGATCTCTCGGGAAGGGTATCCACTCTACTTCAAAAAGGAATTCCCTAAAAGCCTGTGTGAAGAGAGTACGATGAGAAACACTCATAGCTCCAAAGGTGTCCCCATGATATGCGCCTTCCAGAGCGAGTATCCGATTCCTTTTCTCTCCTTGATTATAGAAATATTGTAGGGCTACTTTTATAGCTACCTCTACAGCCGTGGAGCCATCATCAGAGAAAAAGCCCCAACTCAAACCCGTGAGCTTTGCAAGCTTTTCCACCAACGCTTCAGCCAGTGGATGGGTAAAATCAGCAAAGAGTACCTGGTCTAAGGTGAGCGCTTGATTAGCGATTGCCTCTGCAATAAAAGGATGACAGTGCCCATGAATGGTTACCCACCAAGCGCAAGTCCCATCCCATAGAGCTCGCCCCTCATCTGTATAAAGATAAGAACCCTGCGCCCGCACAATTCTTAGCGGCTCGGACAAACCTTCACAGTGAATCGTGTACGGCCTCCAAATAGGCACGCCGATAAATTTATCTCAATAAGACCAAGCTTAGGGAGACCGCAATTCTTTATCTAATCCCTCTGCCTGCAAGCGCTGACGCAAAATCCCTACAGCCCGACTAAGCTGCGACTTGACAGTGCCCAAGGGCAACCGAAGCTCTCTTGCTACCTCCTCTACACTTAGCCCCTCCCAAAATCGCAGCCACAAAGGCTTCTGATAATGCTCTGGAAGCGCCCTCACTAAGCGAGTGATAATATTTTGAAGCTCTCGCCTATCCCGACTTAGATAGATAGACTCTTCACCTAAGACTTCTACTATAAGGTAATAACTTTTCCATTCTTCCTCTTCTATTTGGAAGCTCTCTATTTCTCCTTTGGGGCGACGGCGCAGGGCATCTATTGTAAAATTTATCACACAACGAGTTAGCCAAGTCTTGAAGGAACCTCGCCCAGCATCATATCGCTGGATAACCCTATGCATCTGTTCTACTAGAAAATCATGGGCAATATCGCGAGCAAGCTCCTCTATGCCTTCATAAACAAGCCTACTTGTACTATTCCTGAAGAGCGTAGAGCGGCAGCTCTTCACAATAAAGTAATAATACTTATCTAAAATTTTATTGTATATCTCTTCCTGCTGAATAGGAGGAGATTTTTTGTACAAATCCACCAGCGCCTCATCTTCTAAGTCAGCCAACATGCTTCCCTAATATACCACCTCTTTTCAAACCTAAACTACCTAATCTTCCCTAAGAGAAGCCTACTAAACCCGATGCACCATACCTACAACCAGGGCCCCCTTCATCATGAAGCACGGGCAGACAAACTTGGGTATTCTAAAAGAAGAAGGTTTATATCATCTATCAGCTTGCGCACCTGCAAAGAGTCTAATGCACTATAAAACCCTCTAACACGCAGTTCGGGGTCAACTAAAACAAGCATATCACTATGTACATACCCAAACTCCCCCTTTGTAGTATCTGCGCTCTTATCCACTGGAATAAGGTAGCCCTTTGTTGCTAAACGATATAGCGTGCTTTCAGGACCTGTAACAAAGAACCACCGAGATAGATTCGCTTGATAACGACTCGCGTATTCTTTTAGCACTGAAGGAGTATCGTGAGAGGGGTCCACGGTGTAAGAGACAAAACGAATCCTTATAGATGAGCCCGCAAAATGCTCCTGCAAGCGCCGCATAGCCTCACTGATACGCGGACATATACCAGGGCATCGTGTGAAAAAATAACATCCCACGTGTACCCACCCTCGGAGAGAGTCTGAAACAAAAGGCCTATTGTCCTGGTCTATTAGCGAAAAATAAGGTATCTGGTGCCATGTAGTATCACCTTGCGAATTCACTTCATAGGCCCCATACTTCGGGAGACGCTTGTAATGATTTTTGCCTGTCCGTAGTAAAAGTATTATTAAGCCAGGTATCAAAAAAATCACAAGAGCTACAATCGCTGCTTTAGCGCCCCTCATCCACTCATGAGGAGTTGAAAGAGCTTGACGCCCTCATACCACAAAGCTGCTAAAAGCGCCATAAGTAAAATCATAGGAGAGATAATTATGTATGCTAAACTTACTTTCTCAAATTTCATATGCATGAAGTAAGCCGTAATGTAAAAAGCCTTAGCTAGAGTCATGACAATAAACATGATAGTTTTGATAGTGCCCTTAGGTACTGTAAAGGCTACAATAAACTCTGCAACTGTTATTATAAAAAGTATTAGGAAAGGGCGCCAAACTTTATACCAGAGACTATGTTCAGCGGCAGCCATAGTTTCACAGAAGATAGAAGAAGGTAAAGACAAAAACCCAAACCAAATCCACGAAGTGCCAATATAGCCCAATATTTTCTACCCTATTGTAGTTATTTATTCGGTCAAAGTCCCCTCGCAATATTTGTACGAGCACTATCAGGTTAATCACTACTCCACTTGCTACATGAGAGCCATGAAATCCTGTAATTAGGAAGAAGAACTGACCAAACTGCGCTGCCCCAAAGGGATTACCTGACAGGGTAGTGCCTCCTAAAATTAGATGTGTCCATTCCCATGCTTGGCACCCTAAAAAGGTAAGCCCACCAATAATGGTATAAAAAAGGTAAAGAGCGGCTTTCTTGCGATTCCGGCTATGCCCCGCCTCTACGGAAAGTACCATAGTTACGCTGCTCACGATAAGAATGAATGTCATTATCCCCACAAAAACGAGGGGATACCCATGTCCAATAAAAGGGGCTGCATCGAAGACCTTCTCCGGGTTTGGCCAATTAGGCGCCTTGAAACGAATAAACCCATAAGCAGTCAAAAAAGAACCAAAAGTAAAGGCATCAGATAATAGAAATACCCACATCATTAGTTTGCCCCAACTTACATTCCCAAAAGGAGAGCGCCCTCCACTCCAGGGAGAACTCAAATCCTGCACTTTCGTTGCGACAGCAGTCATATCACTATAAAAGTTGATTCAACTGCAAAAATACAATGAGATAAATCCACAGCACATCTAGCCCGTGCCAAAATAATCCCATCAACTTAAGCCCTAAGCTATCCTTTATACTTATACGATAGCGAAGCGCCCTAAAAGTCCAGTAGGCCAGTCCTACTACTCCCACCCCCAAGTGAAGGGCATGAAGTCCCGTAAATACATAAAAGTAACTCACAGCTTTATGATTTCCAGCCAAAAAGAGCCCTTGGCGAATCAGCATCTGCCACCCGATCACCTGCCCTAACAAAAAGATAACCCCCAAACTCAGTGCAGTCATCAAGCCTAGTTGGAGGTGGCGATAGTTCCCGAATGCAAGCCCCCTTTGCGCGCGAGCATAAGCGTAGCTACTTAGAAGCAAAACCCCAGTATTTGCCCAGAAGATTGGTGGGATCTCAAAGCCCTTCCAAAAATCGTGAAATCTCTGCACTAAGTAGGCACTCGTAAAACCCGCAAAAAGCATTGCAGTGGCTGCTAAGTACAACCACATTAGAAGTTCTTTAGGGTGCAAACGTGGAGATGATACGGGCTTCATCGCAAAAGCCATATACCTAAGTACAGAAGAGTAAGATACACAGACAAAGTAAAGAGGAAATAACGCAGCGATTTTTGATTAGGCTCCTCTTTTATCAGGTATAGCCCTATCCCAGATACTAGCAATCCGAGCACGAGAATCCATGCCTCTACACGCCATGGTAGCCAGGGCCATAAGATTATACTTACTACTGGCAGAGCCCCTAACATAAAATGAAATACCAACCAGTTAGAGCGGGTATGCATGGGAGAAAAGGGAAAGAAGTGAAAACCTGCCCGTTCATAATCTCTTCTCGCTATCCAAGCTATAACCCAAAAGTGAGGAAATTGCCAGAAAAATTGTAGCATAAAAATAGCTATCAAGAGGGGGCTCACTGCAGGAGATACCGACCAATACCCTATCACAGGCGGCAGAGCCCCCGCTACAGCTCCTAAAAAGACTGCTAATAATCCTTTTTTCTTTAGAGGTGTGTAACCCAGTAAGTATAATAACCACCCTAAGAAGCCGATAATAGCAACATCTTCACGGATTAGGGAAAGAGTGAAAATCCCTATAATCACAAGAAGGATCCCAAAAATCAAGCCTGCCCTAATGGAGATAATACCAGCAGGAATGGGGCGCCGACATGTGCGTTCCATAAGGGAGTCTGTCGCATGTTCCCATACTTGATTCATAGTATTTGCAGAACCCGTAATCGCATATCCACCCAATAGTAGCCAGCCAAGTATAGATAGGTCTGAAAGCCCCCCAATCAAGGCTCCCATTACTGACGAAAATACCACCAGTATAGTAAGACGAGGCTTAGTAAGCTGTAAATATGCTCCTAACTTAGATAGAAAGGGCAGAGAGAGATTTATAGGAACCTGCATAGGAAGCATTGCGGAGAAAATACAGGGAGATAAATCCACTATTCACAGCAAAAATCGCTACTACCAAATGGAGAACTTGCAGTAGAGGCTTGAACCAGAGATAACCCATTATGGCTCCCAATATTACTTGAACTATCAGGGCTACCATGGTCCAGAGCGCCCATCTACGGGCAAGAGGATGCCTTGCGGGTTCACGATAGAGCCTCCACTGGAAATATGCCCAACTCGCTAATACTACCCATGAAAAGCTGCGATGAAATAAGAAAACTTCTCTTTGAAGCCCTATCTCCGCACCCTCTTCTGTAATAGCACTTCTTACCAGACTGCCTAAAAAAAGCTGTACCAGAAGTAAAACCCAACTCAACCAGCCTAAGACTTCATAGAATCGCCATTCACCCATAAGGGGGCGCTCCTGCAGAGACAACGAGTGCGCCCATGCTAGTAAGGTGCTCAAGGTAAGAAGAATGCTAAGAAACATATGAATGGTTATCACATGCTCAGCTAAATAAGAAGCGACTACACGCCAGCCCACTATTGCCTGGACTATGAGGAGTAGAGGTATCAGGCTAACATATATAAGGAGCCGTCTGAAAGCACGCATGCGCCACCAACTATACCCAACAAGTAGGATTACTCCTAATCCAGCCAATACACTCAGCAGTCTATTTATGTATTCTACCCATGTCTTAAGAGGATCAAAAGGTTCAGCCAGTCTGCCTCCTACCGCATACCTTTGCCGGTAATCAGGCGGTAAATCCGCCTCCCGTAGAGGGGGGATGAGCCGCCCATAACAAGTAGGCCAGTCTGGGCACCCCATCCCCGCTCCCAAAACTCGCACGCTTACACCCGCCGCTATAACTAGAAAAAACAGGATGAATACCCCAAGGGCTAATCTACGGAATTTCAAACACTGCTCCCATGGGGTATTCATGCCATGTCCAACTTCTGGTTAGGAGATATCGCAGGAACCGGAACAGGAGTAGAGGGGGAAGTTACCTTCTCTCCTTCGCTTGGCTCTTCTCTATCTATTACCGTGAGAGGTTCAAAATCCTCTTCCCACCACCGAACCCCACGAGCTATGTCCTCATCAGATATGTATTGAGGAATGTAATCGGCGGGAGCACCCGGCTTAGAATAATCATAAGGCCAGCGATGAACTACTGGCAACTTACCCGGCCAATTACCGTGCAGATGCTTGACAGGGGCACTCCACTCCAGCGTGGTGGCCTTCCAGGGATTGCGAGGGGCGGGCTTGCCCCAAAACATGCTGTGAAAGAAGTTATATACAAAAATTAGCTGGACAGATATAGTTACTAATGCAACAATTGTGATAAATACATTTAAGTCTTGCCAGCCGCTTGTGAAAGAAAATTCCGTAAATGCATAATATCTTCTAGGCACCCCTCCAAGGCCCATGTAGTACATGGGGAAAAAGACTAAGTTTGCCCCTATAAAGGTGAGCCAAAAGTGAATGTAGCCTAATCGTTCATTCATCATTCTACCCCATAGCCGAGGAAACCAGTGGTAGGTACCCCCAAACATCGCAAAAACTGCAGAAACCCCCATCACAAGGTGGAAATGCCCTACTACAAAGTAAGTGTTATGAAGCGGAATATCAACGGGAGCTACCCCCAGAAAGAATCCCGTAAGACCCCCGCTGATAAAGAAGGAAACTACTCCTATGGCGAAAAGCATGGGGGTATTAAGATGAATGTTTCCTTTCCACAGCGTGAAGATATAGTTGAATATCTTCATCGCCGAAGGAATGGCCACAAGCAAAGTGGTAGCAGTAAAGATAGAACCTAATAGCGGATTCATGCCCGTAACAAACATGTGATGTGCCCACACAATGAAGGAGACAAATGCAATGCCCAAGATAGAATAGACCATCACACGATAGCCGAATATAGGCTTGCGCGCATGAGTACTAATTAGCTCCGAGGTTATGCCCAGCGCCGGAAGAAGTACAATATAGACCTCAGGATGACCTAAGAACCAGAATAGGTGTAAGTAAAGAAGCACATTACCTCCTTGTTGAGGGAGTGCCTGACCGGCGATATAAATATCTGATAGGTAAAAGCTCGTGCCTAAGCTGTGGTCAAAAAGTAACAGAATGAATGCCGCTACAGCTGGGGGAAAGCTGAGAAGTCCCAGCACAGCTACCGTAAATAGAGCCCAAACAGCCAACGGCATTCGCATGAGAGACATACCTTGAGTACGCATGTTGAGCACGGTGGTAATGTAGTTCAGCGCTCCCATAAGCACACCTACCACAAAAAGCACTAAGGCGGCTATCCATAGAACCATTCCCAAGCCAGACCCAGGCATTGCTTTCGGGAGTGCACTAAGAGGAGGATACACTGTCCATCCTGCCGCAGCAGGTCCACTCTCCACAAAGAAAGAGGCCATGAGCACTACCGTACCCCAAAAGAAAAAGTGAAAAGAAAGCATATTGATGAAAGGAGAGGCCATATCTCGGGCCCCAAGCTGTAGAGGAATAAGAAGATTAGCAAATGTCCCACTCAGGCCTCCTGTCAGAAGCCAAAAGACCAAGATAGTCCCATGCATTGTTACTAGAGCCATGTAAAAGTTGGGATCTAACCGTCCCTCCGGCGCCCACTTCCCCAAAATAGTCTCCAAGAATGTAAAGCTTGTATCAGGGAAAGCCAACTGAAGGCGAAAGATGCCTGAAAGAAGAATTCCTATAAAACCAGAGATAAAGCCCGTCAGGAGAAATTGCTTTGCTATCGTTTTATGATCTTGACTAAAGATGTACTTCGTCCAGAAAGTCTCTTTGTGATGATGTTCAGAATGAACCTCATGTCCTGCAATAGAAGAGGACACAGTCAAATCATGCACAGCCATAGTTATTTATAAGTTTTGGAAGTTTTTGCTAATCCTTGCAATAGCGGGAGTACTATAGACAGGCTTCTGCGTAGAAAGCCACCGCTGATATTCCTCCCAGCTTTCCACAATTACCTTCATCCGCATATTATAGTGGGCCCCCCCACACAGCTGATTGCAAGCTAACTCATAATCAAAATTTGGATTCCCCAGCTTTCTCCGCATTTCTTTAGTTGTATGAATAGGGACGAGCATCACCTGGTTTCGCTGCCCAGGGACTGCATATGTATGACTTC
>JANXCJ010000064.1 GCA_025060275.1 Bacteroidia bacterium
ATCTAAGAGCACCCATCGCTCTCCCACCTTTATCCACTCGGCGCGTCCCCGCAAACCTGAGTTTGCTCTTACCCTCTTAATCCCCTCGTAGAGAGCTTCCTCAGAAATTTTCCAGTTTAACCTGCAAAGAGCCTGAGTAGCCGATACTACCGTACTAAGATTGTCCGCTTGATAGCTCCCTGTGAGCGGCGACAGAAAGATTTTTTGAGTTCCCTGATAGCGAAATTGCCTGAAGAGGGTGTTGCCCTCTTCTACCCATTCTGGAAGAGAGGTTATGCAAGACTCTGCGCAGTATAAAGGAGCATTCTTTTGCCGGGAGACTTCCTGAAAGACAGCCACTGCCTCCGGTGGCTGATTAGGAGCTATGATAACAGGCCGTTCTACTTTGATAATACCTGCCTTCTCTAAGGCTATGTGGCTTAGCGTAGGACCTAAAATATCCATATGATCCCAACCAATAGAAGTAATAACACTCAGCTCGGGGGATATAATATTTGTAGCATCCCATCGCCCCCCCAGGCCTACTTCTACTACGGCCACATCTACCTGCGCTTCAGCAAACCAGGCAAAGGACATACCCACCGTAGCCTCAAAAAAAGAAAGATTCAGTACCTCAATAGTAGAATGCCATTTCTCTAAAAAAGCTCCTACCCACTCCTCTGGGGGCAGCTCTCCATTCACACGCATTCTCTCTGTGAAGTACCATAAATGAGGTGAAGTATGGAGCCCCACCTTGTAGCCTGCTACCCGTAGAATAGAAGCTAAAAAGGCCGCCGTAGAGCCCTTCCCATTAGTGCCAGCTACATGGATTATGGGGTAGTTTTTGTGAGGGTGTCCTAATGCAGCATCCCATTTTTCCATGTATTCTAACGTAGGATGGAGGGCTTTCCGCCCAAGCTGCTCATATGCTTGAAGCCGACCATATAGCCACTTTTGCCAATCTTCAAGCAGATAACCCATACATTAGGGCTCTGGCTAAACCTTTCTCTTTAGAAGCACGATATTTTCTATACTGCTTGTATGCGGAAAGAGATCAAAGGGCTGAACTTCCTCTATGACATAATGCTCCTTGAGATACTGCAGGTCTCTTGCTTGGGTAGCAGGATGACAACTCACATAGAAAAGTGAGGCAAAAGGTGCCTTTTGCAGCGCTTTGCGAATAGTGGGATGGAGACCTTCTCGGGATGGATCCACAATAGCAATACTATTTTCTTGTGAGGAAATAGCCTGACTCCACAGCTCCTCCAAAGAACCGCAGAATACCCTCCAACGAGTATGAGGAAAAGAAGATTTATTCGCTTCAAAATTTTTACAGGCACTTTGCACAGCTTCAGCGAGGCGTTCCACCAGTACCACTTCCTTGGCCCTATCTGCCAGAGCTATTGAAAATAGACCTACACCCCCGTACAAGTCATATAAAACTTCCACAGAGGTGGGAAAGCGCTCTCTAATCCAATTTATCATATTTTCAGTCTGTGCAAGATTTACTTGAAAAAAATCCTTAGGAGTTACGAAATAAATGCGATTTGCTACAGAGAATTCAAGAAGCAGCTCTCCCTCTATGAGGTGAGGTGTAAGGTCATGAAGACTATCATTCAGCTTAGGATTATAGAAATAGCCCACCCCACGCAGAGCAGGAAAAGCCTGACGTAGAGGCAGCAGAAGTTCGCTCGCTATGTCAGCACGGTCCTCGGCAAGGCTTATAAGAGCTATCGCCATACTATCCACTCCTCTCACAAGAAGCTGACGCAAAAGCCCCCTGTGCGTACGAGGATCATAAGCGCTTAGCTTTTTCTCTTGGGCTAACTCAAGGACCTTCCTACGGATGGCTTCAAATAGAGGTGGCACAATCTTACATTCCTTGAGATTTAGAGCAGTAGAAAAGTCCCCTCGGGGATGAAAGCCCAGGCAGAGCCCCCCTGTAGAGTCCCTTCCAAAGGTATATTCTGCCTTATTGCGATAATGCCAGATGTTTGGAGAAGGAATCACAGGGGGTACAGAGACGCTCATCCCTCCAATATGACGGAGCGCCTGCTCCACAAAGCGGCGTTTATGATGGAGTTGGTGGGCATAGTCCATCATCTGCCACTGGCATCCTCCACACTTTCCAAATTCTTCACAGGCAGGCACTACCCGATGAGGAGAACTAACATGCCAGCGAGTCGCATACCCATAGCTTACCTGGCGCTTGTGCCGCACTATCTCTATATCTACTACCTCCTCCTCTATAGTGTAAGGGACTAATATGGCAGGTCTATTCGCAGGGCGTATTACGCCAAATCCTTCACTTGCTAAATCTATTACCTTCTGGTGATTTTGCCTTTCCGACATACGCTCTGTAGTCCTCTAGCTTTTTCTCCAGCCACTCCGTGGGAAAGAATACCTCCCAGAAGCGCTTCAAAGCCAAGTCGCCTGTCTCACGAGCCTTCTGAAGAGCTTGGTGAAAAGCATCTAAGGCTTTTTCCACCGTAGGATATTCTCCTCGTAGGGCATTTTGAACAAACTCTATAAAAATTTTTTCCACTGCCGAGGTAGAGCGTAGGCGTTTGATCCTTCGGTAAGCATACCATAAAGCTGCTCGCAAAAGTTTAGAATTTCCGCTCTGCACGCTTACCAGAAGCCGAAGGATAAGCCCTGCTATAAGGAGGTCCCTCCGCTTCATTTCCATAGCTCCCTGTTCCACTTTCGCTAAAACCTGCAAGGCTGGCTCTACTTTCTGCGCAGCATATAGATTGAAAGCTAAAAGGTAGTAGCTATTCACCGCATAAGCAGGAGAGGAGCGAAGGTAGGTATTCTCTAATCTTTGCAGGAACTCTGGATAACGAGCCGCTATCGCATCACTCCTCCCCTCCATGAATGAAAGATTAAGCTCGTGAAATAAAAGTAGCCTTTCCTTCTGGAGGGCTAAGTAACGGCTGGCAGGATTTATTTGGCGAACTTTTTCTAAGACACCCCAGGCCTCCGCATATGCTCTCTTCTCCGTCAGTCCAGACAGTAAGTTACTCAAGGCAATAAGATAGCGAGCTTGAAGAAAGCGAAGTTTTCGGGGCTTTTGTTCCATTTTATATACCAAGAGGCGAGTGAGCTCTAAGTATTTCTCATAATCTCCATACAGGCGTGCCCGAATAGCCTGGCCTGTGTCGTAGTAAAAGTGTAGGGTAAGTGGGTCAGAAGGCTCCGGCGGCTGAAGAGCTAAGCGTGAGACGAATTGATCTATCACCAGTAGTCTCTCCCGAGGCTGCGGCTCGCCTTCTTCTAAGATAATTTCTGCATAGAGTGCCGCTGCATACCAAGCTTTATGGATATAATTCAGGTAACTAAGGACCCTCTCCGTATAACGAAATAAGTCCTCTGCTTTATACCCTTTGCCCCGAATAAGATTCATACCCCACATCTGCCTGAGCATATCCACCGCCTGAAGAGCTAAAGCAAACCTCTCTTCATGAAGTGCTTGCTGATAAACCTTAATTAGCAGCTTCGGTAGAAGCGAAATGAAGCCTTTATACTGAAGCAGCTCAGCTCTGCGAAGGCTCTTAGCTAAGGTATGTTCTGACGAATTAGTCTCATAATAGAAAGTGAGCGCTTCTAATAGCCGCTCGTTTAGGTGCCTAACTAACTGGGGCAGATGCGCATCGCTTTCTCTTATCAGAGAACGAACTTGCTTGGGAGCGACCCGCTGACGATGAAGCTGATGCAGACGCTCAAAAAGATTCATGTAAAACTTTTCTCCAGCATGAAACCCCGAAAAACGTTTGAAATACCGCATTTCAGAAGAGTCCATGCGGCTAATAAGCTGATAGGCAAACTTTAGGCTATATAGGCTAAGCATAACCTCTAAGTTATACAAACATTAGAACTCTGATACCCAGGATAGGCTTACCACAGTGCGGCGAATATCCCAGGGAATGCCTTCAAGCCTACCTAAGGCAAAGGTGATACGCAAGAGTCCCGCAGAGAGGCGTGTCTGGAGATTCATACCAGCAGCATAAGCCCACTTCCAGCCCCGAGCAAACAAGGCAAGACGAGTTATTTCTCCAAAAGCCCCCAAAAATCCCTCCTCTTCTGTACGAAGACGTCCTTCCACTATACCTTGAAAGTATGCCGAAACAGGGAAAGTATTCTCAAGGAATCCTCGCAGATTCTGCTCGCCACCTACCCAAGGAAGCTCATTCTCAAAGAAACCCTTACTCCAATACTGATAAGCTCTCCCTGCCGTACGCAGCACAATAAGAGAGGCAAGAGGGGTATATTTTTCCACTCTTGCAGATAGTTCTTGAAAAAGGCTAAGTAGTGGCAGTCTTTCATAAGCTAAGCGCGTTAGCCCCGGATTGCGAATATATCCTCGCTGCCCTTGCGTGCCTATTAAGGAGATAAATACCCCCCGCATAGGAGCAGTTCTTATGTCAAAATTTTCATACTCCCAGCCCAGAGAAAACCCTCTTCTACGAAAGTCTAATACTCGTGGGGGCGGCCAGACTACTTCCTTATAAGGGCTTACACTTAGCAGGCGAGATACTAAGGTCTGTAGCCCTATCCGTAAGGAAACAAAGTCAGAGAAGCGGTAACGAAGTTCAACACTTCCCTCGCGGGTAAGGAAGCTCGTATCCTGCCGCCACAGTGTGTAGTTCCCTCCTGTCTCTAATAATCCTCTTATGAGATAGGGAAAGCCTAGAGAAACTACAAAGCGTTGAGAATTCGCAGGGAGCTGTGCGAAACGAGCTTCTATCTTTTCTCCCAGCCGTAAAGGGCTCACAAGACGAACATCCAGATTCCCTACAAGTTGGGGGCGGGCGTTACCAGAACCTCCTCCAGGTAATAAGGATAGCGCCCCATCTATGCGATTACTGTTTTTAGGCTTCACAGTGAGTTCCAGCCAAGCCAACCCCTCAAAAAGCCAAAGCTGTGGCGTATCTACCACTACTGCGTAAGGGCTACCACGGAGGCGACGGGGAAGCTCCCGGATTTTTTCCACATCCACTGGGGTCTTTGGGCGCAGCCTAGTAATGCGGTAGAATGCGCTACGAGGGGCAGGCCAGCGCCCACGTACTATGATTGTATCCAGCTGTACTCGCCTTCCAGCAAGCACATAAATGCTCCCTTCACACCTTCCCTCCTCATCGCACCTAAAACCTGCCCACTTCACTGTCGCATAGAGATACCCCTCTTTCAGAAGCACATACTGAATAGCATGCGGAATTTCATGCAGGAGCAGAGGCGTTACAGGCTCCCTATACCATTTACGCCAAAGACGCTGCAAGGACTTTTGCCTGAATATTGTGTCTCCACCCCATTCTATCGCATATAACCGAAAGCGCGGCCCTGCATGCGCAGTATCTGCTTTCCAGTAGCCTAAGTTCTTCAAGACACTATCCCGACATAAAGAGTCTCCGCAGCTTCTCCACACTTTTCTCTCCTTCGCTGAGAGCCCTAAGAGAAAGGCTTGGAGCCAGATAAAGCCCATTCCACCTGCTTCACCACATGCCTCTCTTATGATCAGTAAGAGTAGAAACCCTTACCTGCTTTTCTTCCCGTATGACCTGCAGCTACTTTTTGAGCTTGTAGCCAAGAGGGGCGGAAGCGTGGCGGCTGCCATAATCCTTGCCAGACGGCTTGTGTAACGGCATGATTTACATCTATGCCGATGAGGTCCATAAGCCGAAAAGGTCCCATTCGAAACCCCAGACCCTCCATAAGGGCATCTACCATCTGGGGAGTTACATCTCCTCGTTCTACCAAGCGAAGGGCTTCCACATAATAGGGTCTGGCTATTCTATTCACAATAAAGCCTGGCATGTCCGGGGCAATCACCGGTACTTTTCCAAGACTGCGTAGAAGAGAAAGGCTTTTTTCCACCACTTCCGAGAGAGTAAAAGTAGTGGGGATAACTTCTACCAGAGCCATACGGGGTGCAGGATTGAAAAAGTGCCATCCTAAAAAGTACTCCTTGTATGAAAGCCCCCGTGCTATCTCATGCACCGAGAGCGCAGAGGTATTAGTAGCTACTATGGTCTGGCTCGCTCGTCTGGCTGAGAGTTCCTTAAGTACTTCTTTTTTGAGAGAGAGATTTTCAGGTACTGCTTCTATGATAATCTCATGAGAGAGCGAGGGGGGAAGGCTTTCCCAGAGACTAACATGTCCCTCCCTAATGAGGGCAGAGAGAAGCTCGGAGGCTTTATTACGTGCTTCTTCATAGGGCTCATACAGCGTAACTAAATGCCCCCGCTGGGCAAAAACCTCTGCTATACCTCTCCCCATCGTGCCTGCCCCAAGTATTAAGACCTGCATCTTTTCACAAAAATAGAAAGCACTCATACATACAAGAGCTAAGTAGCCTACAAATTGCATAAAATGAAAATTCCTATGCCAAAAAGAAAAGATTTCTTTGAGAAGGTATGGGCTGTGGTGCGTGCGATACCGCAAGGCCGTGTAACGACCTATGGGGCTATAGCTCGGTACTTAGGTAGCCCGCAAGCGGCGCGATTAGTAGGTTACGCTATGAATGCCAGCCATAAAGCCTACCCGCCCGTCCCTGCCCACCGAGTAGTAAACAGAGAGGGGTATCTAACAGGAAAGCTTCACTTTCCCACTCCCTCAGCCATGCAGGAAAAATTAGAAATGGAGGGAGTTCATGTTTATCAGGATCAAGTTCAGAATTTCTCCCTTCTCTTCTGGGACCCACTTCTTCATCTCCCCTGGCCAGAAATCTTTTTTAGTCAGGATGATACCGAAGCGCCGCAGCAATAAAAGCTTCAAATAGGGGATGTGGTGCCTCTACCCGACTCTGAAACTCCGGATGAAACTGTACCCCGATGAAGAACGGATGCCCCCGCAGCTCTATAATCTCCGCAAGGTCTTTTTCCTTATACCGCCCACTCACTATAAGGCCGGCTTCTTCTAGGGCTGGGACATAACGATTATTCAGCTCATAGCGGTGCCGATGCCGCTCATAGATAGGGCTTTTTTGATAAATCTTCCATGCGAGAGTGCCTCTACGGATTTCACAGGGGTATGCGCCCAACCGCATTGTGCCTCCTTTTTCGGTAACCTTTCGTTGCTCCTCCATTAGGTCTATGACAGGGTACAGGGTATGAGGGTCTATCTCCGTCGTATGAGCTTCCTTCCAGTTTAGAACATTTCGTGCAAATTCTACTACAGCTATCTGCATACCCAAGCATATGCCTAAGAAAGGCACATGCCGGACGCGAGCATATTCTACAGCTAATAATTTCCCTGTAAACCCCCTCTCTCCAAACCCAGGCGCTACCAAAATACCCTGTACCCCTTTGAGCCGCCGTTCAATATTCTCGGACGTAAGATCACCTGAATTAATCCATTCTATTTCCACCCGAGTGGCATGCCAACCGCCCGCTTGAATGAGTGCCTCATGGATAGACTTGTATGCATCATGAAGTTCTACGTACTTTCCCACAAGAGCTATGCGGACGCTTTGTTGAGGATTCTGAAGACGCTCTATGAAGATTTGCCACTGGGTAAGGTCGGGCTCCCCCCTATAAGGCAAGCGAAAACGCCGCAGTACCACCTCATCCAACTTTTCCTTCCTAAGCTGGAAAGGTACCTGGTAGATAGTAGGAACATCCAGTGCTTGGATGACAGCCTCCTTGGGGACATTGGTGTGGAGAGCAATCTTAGCTCTCAGAGCCTTGGGGAGGGGCTGCTGCGTACGACACACTAATACATCAGGCTGGACCCCTGTGCGCTGCAGCTCACGTACAGAGTGCTGCGTAGGTTTGGTCTTGAGCTCCCGCGTCGCCTCTAAATACACTATAAGAGTTAAGTGCACAAAAAGCACCCTGAGAGGTCCAAGCTCATAGTGAAGCTGACGTGCAGCCTCTATGTAGGGAAGCGACTCTATATCCCCCACCGTCCCTCCAAGCTCTGTAATGATGATGTCATACGGGTCCTTTTGCCCTAATAGCGTGAAGCGCCGTTTGATCTCATCCGTTACATGCGGTATCACTTGCACAGTCTTGCCTAAATATTCCCCCTGCCGCTCCCGTTCAATGATAGTTTGGTAGATTTTACCTGTAGTTACATTGTGGTCGCGAGTGGTTTGAATACCTAAAAAGCGTTCATAATGACCCAGATCCATATCAGTTTCTGCACCATCATGAGTTACGAATACCTCTCCATGCTCGTAAGGATTGAGAGTGCCGGGGTCTACATTTAGATAAGGATCAAATTTCTGGATGGTAACCCGATAACCTCGAGCCTGCAGCAGCTTACCCAAGGAAGCCGCTAAGATGCCCTTCCCTAAGGAAGAAACTACCCCCCCTGTGATGAATATGTAACGCATGTGCTTCTATAAGAGAGAAGCCCAGAGCTTCCCGAAGTGCCGATTATACCGATAGTTCGGCTTGTAGGCAAGCTCATAGATAGCCTCTATCGTATGAGCCAGAAAAGGACTGGGATAAAAAAGCCCTGACACGCCTGTGAAGGCATAAATCCTTTTCTGCCGAAAGGCTTTGAGACTCTGCACTTGAGGTAAGCGTACCCATTTACTAAGCACTTCTCCCACTTGACCTAACCGCATGCCGGGTAGGGAAATAACTATTACTTCTGGGTCTTGAGCCAGTAGAACTTCCCAGGTGAGCGGACCGGGCTTGAAGACAACCTCTACACCTGCCCACTGCCCTAATATACATGCCCATCCACCTACCTGTATCAAAGGATAAACAGGCTGGAGAATAGCTATCCCTACCTGTGAGTGGGTAGAGGCTATGACCCCCTTCATGCTTTCTTTCGTCTTTTGCACCTCCCGAAACCACCTCTGCGCTTGACGTAGAGCACCTACTTCCTCTCCAAGCCTATACACCATCTTCTCTAAGGAAGCCCAATCCTCTGCTCGCAAAGAGAAAACACGTATGGAATACCCCACAGCTGCCTGAAAAAGCCGAATCAGTTCTCCTTCTGAAAAATCTGCAGGTATCTCAGAGAAAGCTACAAGCACGCCTGCCGGACGGAGCATGGAAATTGCCCCGAAGTCAGGCGGGAGGGGATTGACATACTTTTCCCATCCTGTAGGTTCCGCTCCGGGGCGCGTGCAAACGGGGAGATGCTTGATAGAAGAAGGTTCCTCACAAAGATGACTCCTGCCTACAAGTAGGGAACTCCTTTTTAGCGCTCGCATCCACTGACTCCCCTCAGGAAGAAGCGAAACCCAACTCATGCCCCAAAGCTACAACACCTTCTCTTTAGCTCCACCCACAAAACCCCGCTGCCCCATAAAAAAGCCGTAACGCCCACCTGCCTCTCTAAAAAAGCCTCCGCCTGAAGGAGAATTAGCCAATAGACAAGCCATCCTATCCATCCCCATCCGAGCCTCTCTCTAAATGCTACTATCCAGAAAAGCACAAACACCCCCAGCCCTATCAAGCCTAATCCAATTCCATACTCTATGAACTGATTATGAGGCAGAATGTAAAATTGCTTCTCCCACCTGTAGGGTAAATTGGGAATCTCTGCAGCTACTGCCTGCTGATTATCTGCAATACCTACACCTAACCAGGGGTTTTTGCGAAAAACTCTCCAGCTAGCCTCTATAGCCGCCAAACGGCGAGTAAGGGAAGTATGAGTAATATCTATACCCGGCTTGTAGTGCTTCAGGTCTACACGCATATTCTCCCATCTCTGCCGCAAAGGAGGAAGCTTGCATATGAGAAAATTTAGACCTACTACCCCTATTCCTATAATAGCTGCGGCCCAGAGCCAGCGCCTCGGCCTCTGAATAGCCCATAAAATAACCAGAACGAGAGCCGTTCCATATAGCGCTGCAAGACCCGTACGCAAAGCTAAACCATGAAGGATAATGAGATATACCAAACCTATAGCCGCCTTGAGGACCCTCCCCCCCCACAGCGGAAGCTGCCACAAAAAAAACAAACCCATCCCCACTAACCCTGCATAATAAATATGGGAGATTCCTCCTACCATCGGCACGTACCTACCTCTATAAATCTCTTCTAAAGCCCAAGCTGGGTCAAGCATAAAACGCCAGAGAGTAGCCATCCCTACCCCCATTAGGGCCAAGTGAAAGAATCCATGTACAACTTTCCGCATAGAGAAGGACGCATCCCACCATACCCACACAGCTGCAGGAAGAAGAAAGACAAAAGGGAGCTTCACTCGCATTTCTACCCACCACTGGCTCTTATCAGCTGTATAAAACCAGCTTATAGCTTGCAAAACATACAGGCATATAAAAACCGCACTCATAAGCCATACAGAGCGGCTGCCCCACTCCTTTTCTCCTATGTAAAATCTTAGTAGCCCATACACCCCTAAAAGCCCCACTCCTATGCTAATCAGACTATGCGAGAAAGCCAAGCCCACCGCTATCATACATAGCCCCGCTCCACGAATGAAAGATAGCAGAGCTTGCATGCTTCAAAACTATTGAGGAAAATATTTTACCTTTGACTAAGCTTCTTATCTCTCCAATATGCGCACCCTACTGGGTAACCTTGTGGTGGCAGTGGTAGCCAGTTTGCTCACCTGGTGGCTTGTACGGAAGAAAGACCATACTTCGCCTCCCCCTCCTTCTCCTCTTTACTTACAGCCTGCCCGCTGGGAAGTCCATCCGCCCGCAGACTTTACAATAGCCGCACAGGTAGCCATGCCCGCCGTAGTCCATATCCAGACCCAAAATGCCACTAATCTGCCCTCCTTTCATCGTTTCTTCTTCCGAGAAGAGGATGAACCTGAGCTATATTTCCCTGGTACAGGTTCAGGGGTCATCTTGAGTCCAGATGGGTATATTGTTACATGTAATCATGTAATTGAGAAAGCCTCCCGCATTCAGGTTACACTTTATGATAACCGAACCTTCAGGGCCAGCGTAGTAGGGACAGACCCTTCTACAGATTTAGCTCTGCTGAAAATAAATGCAGAAGGGCTTCCCTATCTAGAGTTTGATGACTCAGACAAGCTGCGAGTAGGTGATTGGGTGTTAGCGGTAGGGAATCCTTTCAATCTTACTTCCACCGTTACAGCTGGTATCGTAAGCGCAAAAGGCAGAA
>JANXCJ010000065.1 GCA_025060275.1 Bacteroidia bacterium
CACAAAATCCTCATAGTAAGAAAGACAGCTTGCCGCCCGTGGATAGCGCTATTACACCTTTTGAGACGCATCAGCAGACTATTCTTAGACTGGTAGCTTATCATAAGCCTCAGTTGGATACGTTTGAGATTTTGCTCAATAACTATAGAGACACATTAAATAAAATGATGGAAATAGCAAGATATCCGAAGCGCTTGCCTTTTTATGTAGATTCTTTTCGGGTAGTTGCAGGGCGTATTCGTGCAGGGAGTGAAGCTATACTCAGCCATCTCAAAGACATATATTATGAATGGCTCCCACATCAATATGCCCTCATGGCAGTTTGTACCCGTTATGGGGAGCTCAAGGTAGTCCATCGCCTTACCCCTCCTGTCCGTGAGACTTTGACTGCCTATCGGCAGTACTTAGATAAGCTCATGGCTTTGAGTAACAAGATTGCGCAAATATGGACGGATTGCGACTATCTGCTTTTATCAAAGCTCAGATGAAAAGTTGGAGGAGGGTAGGTTTCCTTTTGTTGAAGTGCATAGGAGTGGTATTTGTGAATCCTGTTTATACCCAGCAGCAGCCCCTCAAAAAGCCTAATACCTTCAAGCTCCTCTCGCTTCAGAGAGAGAGAGAGGATGCTTTGCGAATTAAGTATGAGATTCCCTTTGATGGCGTGGTTGAGTTGCGGTTATTTGGACAAAAGGATAGTTTGGCCTACTTTTTTCAGTGGCCTAGTTTGCAGGGGGTACGGGAGAGAAGTCTACCCGGTGCCAAGGGTCTAGCAGGAAGTTATCGTTACCGGATTACCTATAAGGGCATAGATTATATGGGCCAGGTAAATCTGTAAAGAGTTAGCTGGGGGATTCCTGGATTTCTTTCATTGCAGCTCCGATGTGCCCTAACAAGAGAGCTGCGGTGAGGGATGCAGTGTGATTCCGGCGAAGGGCTATGCGAGCCGCTTTACCCTGAATAGAGATGGCTAATAATGCCGCTTGGCGTGGTGCTACCTCCTGGGCTAATAACCCTGTTATGAGTCCTGTCAGTACATCACCTGTACCTGCTGTGGCTAATGCAGGCTCCATGAGCTGAAATAAATAACTTTCTCCCTGTGGAGTAGCTAAGATAGGATTAGCCCCCTTTAGAAGTACATATACACGCCGTTTTTGTGCTAAGCGCAGAGCTGATTCCAGCCTTCGTGCTTGGACTTGTTCTGTGGAGATACCGAGCAGTCGCGCAGCTTCGGCAGGATGAGGTGTGATGATAGAATTGGGTGGGACCTTCTCCCATAGCGCCTCATGCTGAGATAAAATGTTAAGAGCATCTGCATCTAAGATGCAGGGTACTTGGAGGCGTGGTAAAAATTCTCTAAGAAAATTCACTGTCTCGGGGCTATTCCCCATGCCGGGTCCTATTCCTATAGCTGTTTTACCCTTTAGGAAGGGTAGAGCCCAGAGAGCTGCCACTTCATTGAGATAGTGCACATGTTCATCTCCATAGGGCAAGCTCATACCACTAAGGGCTTTGCGTTGAAAGCTGGGTGCGACTGTCCCAGGAATAAGCGCTGTAGCGAGTCCTGCTCCTGCTCGTAAAGCTGCAATAGTGGCTAAAGCGATAGCTCCTCCTTTCCCCTTTGAGCCTCCTACCAGTAAAGCATGACCAAAGGTTCCTTTATGGGCTTCAGCGGGTCTGCGAGGAAAAAAACGAGCTACGGATTTCTCTCTGACCCAAAAACATCTTGATCCTATGCGCTCAATTACTTCGGGGTACATCCCTATGTCCACCACATGAAGCTGCCCGCAGTATAAGGCAGCAGGTGTAACAAGATGGCAAATCTTAGCAGTCTGAAAGGCTATTGTATGCTCGCATTGGAGTGGAGGAGTGAATAAAGCGCCTGTATCTGCACTGAGTCCCGAGGGTAAGTCAATTCCTACGACCTTCAAATTGAGCGAACGAAGAAACTCTACTAAGGATACTATAGGCTCGCGCAGCCCTTGTTGTAAGCCAACTCCGACAAGCGCGTCAATAAGGATAGGACGAGGCTCTTGGTCACAGAAGGCTTGCAACCGCCGAAGGCTATCAGGAGAGAGTAGATGACAGGTTAATCCAAAACGAGTCAAAATATCATATTGAATGCGAGAGAGAGCTGTTAGCTTCTCAGGTGGCTTGGTAAGAAGGATAAAGAGTTCTTTGCCATATCTCCTTAGATAGCGAGCGATTACTAATCCGTCTCCGCCATTACTTCCTCCCCCTGCTACTACTACAAAACGATTATAGTCCGGATAGAATTTCCGAATAAGTTGAGCAGCCCGCCTCCCAGCTGTTTCCATCAAGAGAATCCCTAAGTAACCGTACTCTACTTGCATGATCTCATCAGCTCTACGAGCCTGGGCAGAATTAAAGACAGGACGCATTTGCGCTAAGCTATGAAGGTTTTTACTATCTGACTATGCTAAGCTCAACTTGGCACATGAATGAGCCTGCTGCTTCTCTGAGAGGTAGCTTAAGGGCTCATGTAAAATTTTTCTATGTACTCCTTTCCTTCTATATGTAGCCTAAGTAAGTACACTCCTTCTGGAAGAGAGGGCAGAGGGATATGCCCATGTCCCTCAAAGCTAAATAGTTTCTGTCCGCTTAGAGAATAGACTTCTCCCCTCCCTGAGCTGAGTAAAACTATGGAAAGAGGACTTTGGGACATTACGTAGGGTGGGTTGTAGAGTGCAGGAGTAGGGGAGAGTGTAGTGCCACTCGTTCTTTCCAGCACAAAAGCATGAGCCCCTCCTTTTGCATTTCCAATAATGCATAAAGAAGAGTCTGGGCGTATCCATGTAGTAGGACTTGCTCGTTTGCCGCCCCGATAAGGAATGTCTGCTACCATGGGCCATGAAGCGGAAGGCGTAGCCGACAATATCAGAAAAACCCTCAAGAAACCCGTAAGATTACCTACCATAAGTTCGTATATCCCATCTTGATTAAGGTCGCTTAGGGCGGGGCGTGCAAACCCTATGAGCGTGCTGAGCGTGTCTCGCATGTCTATCTGCCCCAGGAAGTTTGTAATGAGACTAAAACTAAGAGGAGCATCCTGCCTGTAAAGAGATAGACGGCCGTTCCTCCCTCCTATGATCAGGTCTAAGTCCCCATCATTATCATAATCATAGAGGAGGGGAGCTGCAAAAGGGGGTCCTGTGATGCCGCCAAAGCTTTGCGTGATCAGGCTAAAGTTCATTGCGCCTGATGTGTTCTCTTCCCAACGCCACAGTTCGCCTGTACTCGTACCTGCTATGAGGTCCAGTTTTCCGTTTCCATCTATATCTTCTACTGCGAAGATGGGATTGCGGAGGTTAGCATACTGTGGAAGATTGAGCCAGTTAGAGTCAGCTAATTCAAAACCAGTAGGAGTACCCCAGTATAGGAAAGCACGGCTCTTTGAGGTGCCAGACCTATAGTAGCCCTCACTACTTAGTATGAGGTCCGGGTAACCGTCTCTATTGATGTCAGCTAAGGTAGGATGAGCAGCTGTCCCTGCATCTAATTGGGTATTTTGGAGCCATCCTACGACGGGAGGCGCCCAATTCGGGGAGTCTATCCGATTTGTATTTTCGTATAGCCATATGCTCAGATTATCCTCTCCCGTCAAGCCGCTATTATTTGCGCAGATGAGATCCGGCTTTCCATCCCCTGTAACGTCCTCGTAATAAGAGCTAGGAAAGGAGGGCAAAAAGAGAGGAAATTGAGGGGGGTAGGGTGTAATAGCTGTAGAAGGTTCTATGTGTGCGATCTGTAGAGAGCCTGTATTGATTCCCGCGATAAGGTATGGAGGGCCGTCATCTCCTACGATAAGGTCCCTAAGCCCATCTCCATTCAGGTCTATGGGAAGTATAGTGCCTCCTGCATGATGAACTCGGAGGGGTAAGGGGTTCTCTTCTCGTTGTCCAGCACCGCAGGTATAAGGCTGAAAAGAAAAAACATTCTGGGCATAATCGTATACCTCATATACGTGCCCCCAGCATGAGGATTGAAGGCGTAATACGAGCGTATCACTTCGTCCGAGCTCTTCTAAGGCATGATTCTTATGCCACTCAATCAGAGCCCCCAATACCTCATAAACTAATAAGTCTACGTCACCATCATTATCCACATCACAAATTGCAGGAATATCTATTGAGCCAGAGTAGAGATAAGTAGGAAATCCGCTGTAGTCCGAAATCAGGGTATCATGGAGTAATTTCCACTTAGGAGCATTTCCTGGGGTAGCTATATTTTGGAATACTCTGATGTAGGATTGGACATTTGTGAAAAGGTCTTTGTCCCCGTCAGAATCGTAATCTCTTAGGAGTACCCATTGAGATAAAGCTGGAGGAAGGAGGGTGTCTGCCTCTGGCATCCAGTACCACCGCTGACCCGCTAAGCGAAAGATGGAGATTCTTCCATCAGTCCGGTCAAAGCAAAAAAGTTCTTCTACACCATCACCATCTATATCTACTTTGGAGATCTGTGGGGCGTTCCAGCCCCCTGCCCAGGCGTTTATTAGGGTATCCTGGTCTACCACCACAGGGAGGTTTACTCTTCTTAATTTCCATTGCCCCCATACTATACCGATTAGAGTAATAAGACGCAGATAGGACACAATCCTCAAATATACTTACTTTTGCTGGCATGCGATGGCTAATAGTTACGATTAGTTTTTTCATCGGCGTAAGTGTAGGATGGGCTCAGCAGAAAAAGAAAGGGGGAGACCCGCAAAAGCAATTGAAAAAAGAATGGAAAAAGAAAGCTAAACAGTATGTAAAGAATCCTTTAGCTCTCAAAGCTCGGGAGGAAAGCTTTCAACGCCAGGTGCAAGACCGTGACCGCCAAATAGAAGAACTTCAGAAACGAAACCGAGAGCTGGCTGAGCAGCTCGCCCAGCTGGAAGACCAGTTGAGAGCTCGTCAGTACTCTTTGGACTCCATGCAGAGTGAAGTGGTGCGAATAAAAGCGGCTTATGAAGCAGAGAAAAGACAGGCACGCTTGGATGTTATGCCCGGCTTAGTCTTCAAAGTACAAATTGGGGCTTTTCGTCTCTTTGATATGCGTAAATACGCCCAAGATAATCCCTTCTTTGAAACGGAGGCGCTGGGGGATATAAACCGCTATACAGTGGGAAGATTCCGAAGCTTGGAACTAGCTGAGGCTTTTCAAAAAGACCTTAGGCGATTGGGTATTAGGGATGCTTGGGTAGTGCCCTTCAAAGACGGAGTCCGTATTACCATGAAAGAAGCCAAAGAGATCCTAGCAAAAGGCGGCTCCTGAAGTGTTGTATGGGCTTTTGTGGGTGCAGCAGATTTTTGCTGTGGGAGATGTGGGAGCTCTTACAGAGGGGCAGGTTCGGCTCTATGAGAGATTCTGGCAGCTTCACGCAAGTAAAGAGGACCTCCTTGTACTCTTAGGGGATAACTTATACCCTGCGGGATACAGAGGAACTCTTAGGGATAAAAAGCGATGGGAGCGAGTCGTCAGAATGACTCGAGTTTTTCCAGGTAGGGTCTGTGCTACACCCGGAAATCATGACTGGAAGGCAGGAGAGCAGGGACTGCTTCATCAAGCCACTTTTATTCCCCATTATCCGTCCGTAGGATTAGTAGGACCTGAGACCCTATTCTGGAATAGCTGGAGACTAATATTCGTAGACTCGGAGCTATACATGCGTCAAACCCAAAAGCATTATTCCGTGTGGGAGAAGGTAGATTCGCTTGGGAAGGTAGAAAGCTTAGCTACTATATTTGTCCTTCATCATCCCCCCCTGACAGCAGGGGTTCACGGCGGAAACTATCCACTAATTCTCCACATTTTTCCCCTTCTTTCTTTCCGCTCCTGTCTTTACCTACCCCTTCCTGGGGTAGGAAGCATGATAAGTTGGCTCCGCAAGAAAGCGAAGCATCCTACAGATAAGTTTCATCCCGTCTATGCTGCACTGGCAGAAAGCCTCCTCACTCGGGCAAAAAAGTGGAGTGGGTCTGTTTTGTTTTTGTCTGGTCACGACCACAACCTTCAGTTTCATTGGCTTGGAGAAAAAAAGGGGGTTATTGTGAGTGGGAGTGGATGTAGGTGGGCGCCTGTAGCCCGTAAAAAAGCCTTCTGGGCCAGAGCGGTAGTAGGTCTCTGGAAGATTTCAAACACGAGTGTGGAAGCTTATGCCTTAAAGCGACCCCAGAAGCCGATTTGGAAATATCAATTTTTCGTCGTACCTTAGCCTAAACTTTAATAATAAGAAGTATGAGATGGGTAGTACTCTGGGCTTGTATCTGGGCGACTATGCTGTGGGCACAGCCCGACCTTTTCTTTAACCAGGGAGCTTTAGTATATGTACAGGCAAATGCCCTTGTATATGTGCAAGGGGGCATGCAGACCAATGATAATGGAGCTAATAATGGTGTCCTAGAAAATTTGGGTACAATTCAGTGCGTAGATGGAGTAGGCGGTTATAGAGGGCACTTCAAAATTGGTCCTGGCGCCGAGGTAAATTCACGCCCTAATTCCTGGATATATCTGCAAGGCCATTACCATAATATTCAAGGTTCTCACCGTTCTACGGGTACCCATAATGCGCATGGGAATACCAACTTAGGGGGTACAATAGAGTTCAATGGCACCACTCCGCAGCTAGTAGCTATTCGTAACTCCTCAGGGAATTCTCAGGACTGGACGTTTTATGATGTACGCATCAACAATACTAATCCAACCTTGGCAGGGCGATTTGTAACTATAGATTGTGAGGGGGCAGATTATGCTTCGGATGGCACTCGTAACGCGGCTAATTGTGCGGTGGCCCCTGGGGTTACCTATCGGGACATATGGGTGGAAAATACCCTCACCTTCGTAGATGGACGCATCCATACTATCAATAGTGGTAATCTATCCACTATTTTAGGTATTCCCTTAGAAGTCCGAATTTTGAATACTGCTACTACAGCAGTTTCAAGGCCTACATGGCCTCCTTTTCAACCTGCTGCTTTTGCCACTTTGGCTCCTCAGAATCAGGATGAATATGTATATGGCTACATGCGACGGAATATGAATAGTGGTGCTGCTTATCCCTTTGCAGTGGGTGATGTTCATACGGGTAGGGGTTTGCAAGGTGTGGAGGTAACTTCTTCGGCTAACCACTATGTACGCGTGTTCTTTGATCCCACTGTGCAAGCTGCTTTTAGCGAATCCCCTTATTGTCGCCCAGGAGATCCCGGTCCTACTCGGAATTATACTCCTCTCAACAATGGTCGTTGGGAAATTATGCCTTTTGCGGCTGTGGATGCCACTGGTCCTAACAACCCTGCTGGTCCTGCAAGTGTGCGCATGTTCAATAGAGTGGTAACTAATGCCACTACTGATGGGAATTGTCCTGCAGCTGGTACTCCCGGGGATGCTTACTGGCCTGGTCGTCCCAGTGACCAGTGCTACATTGGTTATAACCAACGCAATGCTCCGCCAGGCGTGCTGAATCCCCCTAATAACTGTGAAGGGCATAATCAAGGATGGGATGTCATCCGTTCAGGTTTCTCTGCCTATAATCAGAATACTACCTATTATTATGCCACAGTTTATGCTGCAAATGCTCCACTGCCCGCTGAAAACATAAAGCTTTATGCCAGCCCTGCAGGGAGGAGCATCGGAGTGAGGTGGGAAGTTAGTCCAGAAAGAGAATATATCCTAGGGTATGAGCTTTATCGTAGTACAGATGGTATCAACTTCTCCCGTATAGCGCAGGTAGATAAGCAAGGAACCACCATCTATCATCATCAAGATAGATATGTAGAACCTAATGTACGCTACTATTATCGGGTAGAACAGCATGATATTTTTGGAAACATTCGGCAGTCCAATATTGCCGAAGCTATCTTGCCCAGCTCGGGTGAATCCTTTTCTGCCCACCTTTATCCTAATCCAGCTGCTCAAGAGGCTTGGCTGAATCTAACTCTGCCGGAGGCAGGTCCTGTATCCTTCCAAGTGTACGATATGGCAGGGAAGCTAGTGGTAGAAAAAGAATACACTCTCTCAGCAGGGTCTCATAGGCTGGATTTGAGCACCCTTCTGGCGCAGGTTGCGGCGGGAAATTATAATGCTCTTGTGAATTATAAGGAGCAGACCCAGCTAATCCGCCTTATCAAGACAGATAAGATACACTGAGAAATTTTTGCAAGCAAAGGGTATATCTGGGGGAAGGAGAGTGAGATTGACTCCGTCCTTTCCCCAGTATTTTTTCTAAGCACTTGCTTTGGTTGATTGTAAATGCATATTGATATCATAACAGCTGTTCCGGAGATATTCAATTCTCCTCTTCAGGCCTCCATTTTAGGTAGGGCTCAGAAAAATGGTATAGTCTCTATACAAGTGCACAACCTACATAACTATTCGCCAAATGGCCGTATAGATGACTATCCCTACGGCGGCGGTGCTGGAATGATTATTCGTGTGGATGTCGTAGTAGCAGCTATGAGACATCTCCAACATCACCGACAATATGATGAGATAATATATCTTACTCCTGATGGCCATCGCCTCACGCAGGCCCTATTGAATCGGCTCTCTTTGTGTAAGGCTTTACTCCTCATAGCAGGGCATTACAAAGGCATAGATGAGCGAGTGCGCCATTTTGTTACTTTAGAAGTCTCTATCGGTGACTACGTACTAACTGGGGGGGAAATTCCTGCCCTTGTGCTAATAGATGGAATAGTTCGTCTTCTTCCGGGCGCCCTCTCCGACGCAAGCTCTGCATTAGAGGACTCCTTTCAAGAAGGTCTTCTTGGCTCTCCTTTATACACTCGTCCTCGGGAATTTGAAGGATTGCGAGTACCTGATATTCTCCTTTCAGGAAATCACCAAGCAATTGCAGCTTGGCGAGCGGAACAGAGTCGTCTACGTACCCTTCTTCGTCGTCCCGATCTCAATCCCAATCTCTTTCACGATGAAGTCCCCCTTCCCCCCAAGCTCGCCGAAGAAACCGCATCTCAGCTAGGTAAAAGCGGGCCACCTTCTCAGGAGGAAGAACCTTCCTAAACTGCTCATGATAGGCTTTTCTCACTTCTGCTTCTCTCTGCCAGAGATAGAAGTAAATCGCACTGATGCTATCTCTGTATGCTTCTGGAGATAGCTGGGGCCTCTGTTCCTGAATTCTCTGCAGTTTTTCTTTTGCTGCTTGCCGTCCCTTCTGTAGTTCCGCTTCTCTTGCATTGTATATAGGCCAGAAGAGCTGGGCTTCCTCTGGTAGAAGCTGCATCTGCTCTGAAATGAAAGCAATTTGAAGACTCTTCAGTCTCTCTCTCCGTTGATAAGGCTGAGTCCAACACACCCCTACAAGTAGTAGAATCCAGACCCCTAAGCTGGTCGGCTTCATAATCTGTGTTTATATGTCTATTGGGAAAAGTAGAGCTAATTCAGTCCATTCCTCTGGCTCAGGTGGAGTACCTTCAAATAGGTCAAGTCCTTGAAAGAGCACACAAGCTAAGAGCCAGACGCTTACCCATGCCCCAATAATCAGGGCTAAGTTTTGCAGGACCCGTTTTCTCTCGTATTCCCAGAGTAGGCTAAAAATACGGTTCCAGCTCACACCTAATGAGAAACAAAAATACAAGGGTGGGTTTAAGGTATCACACTTCCTCCCCAAGTAGGAAAAATCTCATAGTGAGCTTAGGCTTTCTAAGAGCCGGTCTAATTCTGCATAAGTGGTATAAATTTGAGGTGTCACGCGGATTCCCTGGATGCCCATCCAGTCAATGGCAGCTACTATTATGCGATGCTTCTCCAATAGATGGTCGGCTAAGCGTTGAGGTGTCCATCCTTCCACTTGGATGGTGGCTAAGCCAGCTGCTAAAGTAGTAGGTGTAAGGGAGCGCACCTTAGGCAGTTGAATGGCTTGAGAGAGCCAGTATTGTCGCAAAGCTTTCAGCCGCTCTGTTTTTCGTGTCAATCCTATTCGCTCATGAAAGTCTATAGCAGCCGCTATAGCCTGTTCTGTAGGAATGGACCGCGTACCTAAATGTTCAAACTTGCGAATATCTTCTATGCTGCGCTCTGGAGGGGCTGCAAATAGGGGCCAGATTTCTTTTATGCGTTCGCGTTTTACATAAAGTAATCCTGTGCCAAAAGGGGCACAGAGCCATTTATGGAGGCTGACGCCTGCTGCGTCGCATCCCATTGCATGGAAATTCACAGGAATGTGTGCATAGCTGTGGGCCGCATCTACAATCGTAAAGATGCCTTTTTTCTGGGCTTCTGCAATTATCTTTTCTACGGGTACGATCTGCCCCGTCCAGTTTATGATGTGGGTAAGGTGAATGACGCGAGTGCGGGAGGTAATCGCTTCCAGGTAGGGAGCTGAGAGCTTTTCAGCATCATCGCTGGGCAGAGGGAGCTTAATAAACTTGACTTTTATTTTGTCTCGCTTTTCTCGCTGCTTCCAAGCTGCAATCATGCTCGGATAATCACTTTCTGCGGCGATCACTTCATCGCCCTCCCTAAGATTAAGTCCGAATATGACGGTCTCAAGGGCTTCTGTGGAGTTGCGGACAATGGCTATTTCTTCGGGGTCGGCTCCTCCTATCGCAGCTAAACGACTTCGGATGGGTTCTTTTTGATCTTGGAGGCGCCACATCGTATAGACAGGCGCTTCATTTGCAGCTAATTCTAATCGGAAAAACGCTTCTAGCACAGGCC
>JANXCJ010000066.1 GCA_025060275.1 Bacteroidia bacterium
AGAGCATGTAAAAAACTAAGAAAAATGAGAATGGTGCCCCACTTCAGTAGCAGCGAGACATCTCCTTGCCGAAGAGGATTGTCAATCACGTAGCGATACAAGTAGGGGCGGAGGGGCTGAAAAAAAGACGCTATTGTAACAAGTAGAAGAGCAATCCAAAATATCCTTCTTCTTTGAATAAGCAGATAAACTAGACGAAAAGCTACCCTCCAACTATTCACCTGTACTGCTAAATAGGTACAGTAAGCCCCTCATATAACTGCGCTACTTTTGTTCGGACATATTCAGTGAAATACTTCACAGATAAAGGTTCTCCTGTGGCTTGCTGACATAAAGTCTGAGAATCATATAGCCTCCCGTATTGATGGATATGTTTTCGCATCCATTGAAGGGGCACAGTGGCATCTCCTTCTGAGAGCGCCTTTTCCCAATCAGGCTCTTCACGACTTATTGCAGCAGCAAATTGTGCAGCATAAAAGCTACCTAAAGAGTAGGTGGGAAAGTATCCAAAATTTCCCATAGCCCAGTGAATATCTTGCAGTACTCCCTTCGCATTATTCGGTACTTCAAGTCCTAAGTAGGTATAGATTTTCTCGTTCCAGGCGGCAGGTAGGTCTCTTACAGATAACTCTCCATTTATTAGTCCACGCTCCAGCTCAAAGCGTAAGAGAATATGAAGGTGATAGCTTACCTCATCGGATTGTATGCGAATGAGGTTAGGAGATATTCTATTCACCTTGCGCGTGAGTGTAAGAGGTGTGTAAGAGCTGAGCCAAGCAGGCTGATACTTAGGAAAGACCTTTTGATAGAGGTATTCCCAGAAGGATAGAGCGTTACCTACATGGTTCTCCCAAAAGCGGGATTGCGATTCATGAATACTAAGAGAAGCGCTAAGTGTAGGGGGCCAACCTAAGGGTTCTCTTTGCAGCCCTTGTTCATAAAGCGCATGACCCATCTCGTGCATGGCAGAGCCTAACGCCATTGTAAGGTCCTCCTCAAAAATCCGAATGGTAAGACGCACATCGTCCGGATTGAATCCTGCACAGAAAGGATGGGCCGAGACATCTATCCGTCCTCGCGAAAGATCATATCCCATCTGGCGAAGTACTTCTTCTACGAGCTGCCTTTGCGCAGAAGGGGAGAGCTGAAGAGGGGGCCCATCAAGCCCTTCTAATTCCCTATCGTGACACAACCGAATAGTTTCCATCAGAAAGGGGCGTACTTCTCCGAAGAGCCTTTCCAACTCAGCAGGCGATATGCTTCTCTCATAGAGTCGCAGAAGAGCTTCATACGGTTCTCGCTCATAGCCCAAGGCTTCTGCTTTCTCTCTAGCAAGTTTTACAAGTTTTTCTAAGTGGGGAGCAAAGAGTTCAAAGTCAGCTTTTTCACGAGCTTCCACCCACACACCTTGAGCCAGGCTACTTGCCTCTGAGAAAGCCTGCACTAAGGGTGGTGGTATTTTTTCCGCTGGCTCAAATTCCTCTAACAGAATAGAAATGCTCCGTCTTTCCTCTTCTGTAAAATAATTACTCTCCTGTGCTTCACGAAGAGAAGGAATGAGCCTCTCTGTCAGGTATTGATGAAGTAGGCCCATTAGGCTACCTAAAACAGCGGCACGATGCGCAACCCCAGCCTTGGGCATACATACCTCTTGATCCCAAGTGAGCAATTCAATAACACTACTCAAAAGAGCGTGGGTACGCAGCTCCTCTTTCAGCTTTTCAACTAATGCCATGAGGCAAAGTTAGTTCAGTTTAGCGAGTAACTCCCCACATCACGTGAATTTCTATAAGGACTCGTCGCAGCTTAGAGCCTTCATAAAAATCTTGATTAGATGGAGGCTTACGAAGGATATTGGTAAGCCCTATCTCATAGTGCGCGCTAAAGCCTGTCGTACCAAACTGAACTGGCAATTCTATAGTAAGCCCCAGCGGCAAAAAAGCATACCATGTATTGGGCTTTCGCCCTTTATCAAGAGAAAGTCCTAGCTGTTGGTATCTGTACCCTCCTATGATGCCTGTTTTAGGGTAAAATACCTGCCAGCGCGGCCCAAATCTGAAGGCAGCTTCTACAGCTTTGTAAGCAGTGATTTGCCCAGGCCGAAAGTCTCGGTTAACAAAAGGCAGACGCACCTCAGAGGGACCTCCCTTATACACCCACAAGAAAGCCATCTCCCATCCTGCCCCCCACCAGTAATTTTTAGCATGGAGCCCCACAGCAGCGTCAGAAAACCACCCCGCTGGAACAGGCTCACCTTTATCCATAGCATAGTTGAATCGCCCCTGAAAAAGTAATCCAATTCCTTTCTGTGCCCATAGTAGATTACACAGAAACACCCATTTCACGAAGGAGCCCATTGAGTCCTAATTTTTCCTCATGTTTCTCTTCTCGCCAACCAATGATCAAGGCACAGGGTAGAGTAAAAGTACCCTTCGGAAAGTTCTTTTGGCGTCCGCCTCCCACTACGATAGCGCGAGGGGGGACGTAACCCTTGTACTCCCTGCCTTCTTCAGTCGTAGCATCTATGATAGGAATGCTTGCAGTAAGGATCGTTCCTGCCCCTATCACAGCTTTTTCGCCCACATGTATTCCTTCTACTACTATAGCTCGGCTGCCAATAAAAACTCCATCCTCAATAATCACAGGTTGGGCTTGGGGCGGCTCAAGGACACCTCCGATCCCTACTCCTCCACTGATATGCACATTTTTCCCCACTTGCGCGCAGGAGCCTACTGTGGCCCACGTATCCACCATGGTATTTTCACCTACATATGCACCAATATTCACATAGGAGGGCATGAGGATGACGCCAGGCGCCAAGTAACTGCCATACCGCGCCACTGCTGGCGGCACCACGCGAACACCCTTGGGGAAACTCCGCTTAGGAGGTATCTTGTCATAAAAGTGGAGAGAGCCAGCTTCCAAAGGTTCTGCCTGCCGGAGGCGAAAGTAAAAAAGAATAGCTTGTTTTACCCATGTGTGAGTCTCCCATTTACCATCGGAAGTAGGAGAAGCACAGCGAAGCCTGCCAGCATCCAGAGCTGCTATGACTTGTTTTATGGCTTTCTGATAAGAGCTTCTCCGAAGCAGAGTAGGCTCCTCCCCTGCTTCCTGAATCTGTCTCTCTATTGTTCGCCAATAGGTCTCCATTACTCAAGTGAGCTTCAGAGTAGAAGCCTTGTTTGGATCAAGTTTTCCTGCCATGATGAGGCGCATTTCCCTTCGCCTGAGAGCACTTTCATATTGCCGTATTTCCTCTTCCGTCTCAGGTATTACAGGAGGTACGGGGATAGGGCATCCACTTTGATCTATGGCTACGAAAGTATAATAGGCCTCATTAGAGAGTCTTCTTTCATTATGCGGTAAGCTCTGGGCATATACCCGTAGATAAGTCTCCATAGAGGTATTGAAGGCGCGCGTTACATAGGCCTCTATGGTCAAAAGCTCTCCTACTCGGATAGCCGAACGAAAACTTACATAATCCACAGCTGCTGTTACACATACTCTCTGCGAATGGCGATAAGCCGCTATGGCAGCAGCTATATCCATCCAGTAGAGAAGCTGCCCCCCCATGAGATTACCCAAAGCATTAGCATGATTAGGAAAAACCATTTCTGTGAGGACAGTAAAGGAGGCACGCGCAGGCTTGGGCTCCACAGAGCAAAGGTACATTAGGCTTGGTAAAGTACATGTGGAAGTCGTTTCCTCAGCTTGAGAAAGATAGAAATGTGGAAAATGACAGGGTTATTTTCCTGCTTTTTGCCTTAATATTGGGGCAAATGTCTCGTCTTTTTTTTATATCTTGTTTATTGGTGGGGTGGGTATGGTCACAGGATTTGCAGAGTGCGCCTCGCTGTAGGGGACCTGAATGTACAGAGCGCATAAGGGTAGAGGAGAAACAAAAACGCCATAGATTGCGGCGCAAAGCTGAGACGCGGGTAGATAGGTTTGGGCGTCCCAAACCCAGCCGCAGGGCGGAAAGATTTCGTCCATTCGTATATAGCCCACGGCACAAGCCCATGGAACGATGGGAGGCTTTTACTCCCTATTCTCCTCCTGTGAAGCATAAGCCTCGGATAGCCGAGCGCCAGCGAACCCCTTCCCTCGCAGTTATTCGTTCCCCCCGACGGATGGAGAGATTGAAGCCTCCTGTCGCTTCTGTACCCCATAAGCAGCGGGCAGAAAAGTTAGACTTCCCCTTTTTCCCCCTGCGCCACAAGCAACGGGCGGAAAAACAAAGTTGGCTTCTTTCCCCTCCTACCCATCGTCAGCGAGCTGAGAGATATGCCCCCCCAATAAAGCAAGTACCTCATTCCCAGCGATCAGAACGACACTTTATTCCTTCACCCCACACACGCCACCCACAAAGAGCAGAAAGACAAACTTCCCCTTCTTTTAGACCCCAGCATAAACAGCGAGCTGAAAAAGTTTCCCCTATTCTCCCTTATCCTCTCCATAAGCCGAAAAGAGCCGAGCGGTATTCTTACTTTTCCCCCCAGCTTTCTCATCAACCTGCCCCTGAGAGGGTACTCTATCCTCGTAGGCCTCCTCGTCATCGGCGCTCTCCTGGAGGGGGTTGTGCTCCGCCTCCTATCCCACATAGTAACTACGCAGAAGCTCTATCATGTAAGCCCCCGCGTATGCCCAGAATAGACTTTGACAGATACACTTGTAGGAGTATTCCTATTCCTCATAAAAATTTTGATAAGTATTCATGCAGTGCACCTATTGTAAATCATTATTTTCCGAAGCGTTCGGAGCGCTTAGCCTGTGCTCCTCCGTCCCTTAGACACAAAAATTTTGACAGATACAGGTGCAGCCAGGTGAAAATTGCACATCGCAATCCTCGCCAGTACAAGGTATCCTGTGATGCCCATAGAAGGGGTACATACACAGCTACCGAACGCTTAGCACATGATCTGAGATATCTCTTCACTAATCACAGGAAGCATTGTGAAGTCATGAGTGCCTATACTGGTGTAGCTACGGGAGAATGGGTAAATACTCGGGAGTACGGTAGAGTACCCGTAGCAGGCGTGAAGATGGGATGGAGAGTGTATGTATTTGCACATTTTTACGACAGGAAGGGTAAATTTCTGAAGAAACCTCGCATAGAGAAGCGGAAAGTTTGGGCCGTTAAGCAGTTAGAGGTTTGGACCTTCCAACCTGTGAAAGGAAAAAGAGGCCGCCGTCGGTATATAAGGGGGCTTCCCGGAATAGAAGGCTTTGGGATGCAAGGAAATGTGATGCTTGTCAAAAAGCGTCTCTCTGTTGAAGAAACCAAAGCCATTCAGATTGAGAAGTTCATTCGTAAGCGTCAAATAGCATGGCTTGTCATGGCTTATCCAGAGGAGCGTGTCAGGCTCTCCGAGTGGCTCAAAAAGTATGCGGGACCTAAACCAAGGTACCTGTGGCCTGGCATAGATTACAGGCTTTTAGAGATATGGTGAGAGGAGAAGCCAAACTATTCGTAGAGGCTGCCATCAAATAGAGTAAGAACTCCCTATTCTGGTCTCCCTCCTATCCAAGGGGGGTAAAATCAGGAGGATAATAAGCATAGTAAATCATCCACAAAGTGATCCCCGTAGCTCCATGAATTTCACTTATTCCTCTCTTTTCTTGAAAGGCCATCTGGGCTGCTGATGTGCCCATAACCATTGCATACCTTTTATCCATAGGGGGTCCCTGAGAATAGTTCTGATAGGCCAGAACCTCCCTTGCGGCTTCTCACTCAGTTTTACATATATAGGGTGTTGAAGGGAGTCTAATTCTATGTAAAGCTCCGACCCTAAGGCATAATGACCGCCTTCCCAGTAGATACCCTTAGACTGATAATACACTGTTTGAACCCTATGGTGGAAGAAAAGGTGGCGTAAGTGCCCCTCTTTATCCCATACAGCAAGAGCTGAGTCTCCTTTTACTTGATGGAAAAAGCGGAGGAAAGTATCTGCTTCTATGAGGAGTTTTACTTCGCCTTCAGCCCAACCTGTGTCAGGCCTATTGTAAGAGAGCTTGAGGTCAAGCTTATCTGCCCACAACTGCATCGCGCTATCTGCAAGCCATACATTTTCTCTCAGCCAGACGAATTGCCTAAGAGTATCATAAATAAGGGTTTCTGCTTTTGCGAGTAGGGGAGGGCGGAGGAGCTCTACATCACCTACGGCTACCACAAGCGTACCCTTTCCCTCTATCCACTTGGCTTGAAGAAAGACAGTCTGCACGCTGTCTTCCCAGTACAACGCAGCATTATCCCACACAGTGAGTGTATCATGATGCCAACGCACGGTATCTCCCCAACCAAAACCCTTTTTGCCCCGTAGAGCATATCTCACTCTGCAATATCCCTCTACTGAATCTTTACTGGGGACTATATAGGCTACTTCCATTGTGCCCCAGTGGAGAGAATCCCGGTAAGCTACACTATCGGAGAGAAATATTTCACCCGTGAGCCGATTCCAAGTAGCCTTTTTAGCGTAGAGCGTGTCATGCCTTAGGGTATCATAAACCACAAGGGGAGTAGGAAAGATAGCCGTATACCTCTGCACATCATAGATGAGTGAGTCACTTAAGCCATAGCTACTTTGTTTATAAAGCCGGACTCGTCCGCCAAAATAAGCCTTCTCTTCAGGGATAGAGTAATAGCCCCTCTCACTATAGATGATACCCGTAGTATCTCTAAGAGTACCTTCGCTTTCATAATAAAGCAGCTGGCTCGTCCTGTCATATTGTATGCGGGGAGCCCTAAGCTCTGCAGGGGGAAAATAAGCCCTTACCCCCCCTTCGTATGCAAGCCTTTTGCTTTGTGGGTCGTACCATAACCGTTCAGCATGGATAATCCCCGACTGACCTACTATGGTCTGAGTAGTGCCAAGAGCTGTAAAGGCTCCATCCACTGTGAGGATAGCTTCTTGGCAGAGGAGAGTGAGGGTATCTTGCCGCAATCGCACCCCTCCTTGAAGCACTCTTCTCTCAGGAGTGCCACCTAACTCTTCTGCATTTTCTATCTCTACCGCTTTGCTCTGGGCATAAAGAGGAAAAACTAAGAGCAAGCCTATCTCCCAGCGCGTTCTCTTGCACATTACCAAGCATGCGTGAGTACATAGCATAGGATATTCACCCCCATCTTGAAGGCTAACTCTCGTACCTCCGGGGGGTCTTTATGCACCTGCGGGTCCTCCCAACCATCCCCTAAATCAGCTTCATATGTTAGGGCTGCTACAAGACGCCCTTGATAGAAAAGGCCGTAAAACTGGGGAGCTTTATTATCATGCTCATGCACTTTCGGAAGACCATAAGGAAATTCATAATAGCAGTGAAAAATTGGATGATTAGCAGGTATAAGAGTAAATTCTCCCTCTGGTATGAGTTCTTTTAGAGCTTTTTTTGCATATTCGTGCATCCCATAATCATCATCCAAGAGTAGAAAACCGCCAGAAAGAAGATACTTACGAAGGTTAGCTGTCTCCTCGGGAGAAAATTGTATATTCCCATGTCCACAGGCATAAAGAAGAACATATTCGTTCAGATTAGGTGCGGAAGGCAAAATAACATCCTCTTGAAGCTGCACAGGAATGGGGGCGTGTTGTTGAACATACTGAAGAAGATTTTGAAGGGATTTCTGATTGCCGTACCAGTCTCCGCCCCCTCCATAGCGGAGCTTCCCTATTTTTACATACTGCCGCGGCTGAGCAACGAGAAAACCCAAAACCAAAATCAGAACTTCATACCGTCGCACATCTTCAAAGGTACGCAGAGAAGGGGGAAGGAAAGGTATTTTTGTAATAAAATATGGGCTGGCTTCGGGATGAGGTCTTGCGCAGAGCTGATATTGTAGAGGTTGTGAGTGAATACTTGCCCCTCAAGAAGCGTGGGGCGAACTACTGGGCTCTCTCTCCCTTCAAACCCGAGAAGACCCCCTCTTTTGCTGTAAGCCCCTCTAAGCAAATATTCAAATGTTTTGCTAGCGGGAAAGGGGGGGATGTAATTCGCTTTGTCATGGAGATGGAAGGGCTCTCTTACAGTGAAGCTCTCCAAAAGCTGGCTAAGAAATATGATATACAACTCCCCGCCGAGAAGGAAATCTCCTACAGCTCCAAAGAGAAGCAGCAGTATGCCGCCATCTATGGTGAAGCTGCCAGATTCTACCAAATGCACTTGAAGAATAGCCCTGCAGAGGCTTATCTACGCCAGCGAGGTGTGAAAGAAGAAGTCGCATCTACCTTCCAATTAGGTTATGCCCCTGCAGAAGGGGACAGCCTTGCGCAGTATCTTATTCGGTTAGGCTATTCAGAGGAAAGTTTGATAAAATGGGGGCTCTGCTTGCGACATGAGGGAAGTGGCAAGATATATGACCGCTTCCGAGGGCGGCTAATCTTCCCCATTACGGATGAGCAAGGCACCATAATAGCCTTCGCAGGGAGGCTGATTACAGAGGCTTCAAGCCAGCCAAAGTACTTGAATTCTCCTGAAACGCCTTATTATCAGAAATCAGAAGTACTGTACGGCTTAGCCCAAGCTAAATCTCATTTACGAAAAGGGGGGGCTGCCCTGATAGTAGAAGGGTATATGGATGTGATTAGTCTGCACCAGGCACAATTCCCCCAAGCTGTGGCTACTTGTGGTACAGCCTTGACGCCTGCTCACTTAGAGCGCTTACGTCGCTATACACGAGAACTTATTATCCTATACGATAGCGATGAAGCAGGGCAAGCAGCAGCAGAGAGAGCCATAGAACCTGCTCTGAGTACGGGCTTTTTCGTGCGTATAGCTCAGATTACCTCCGCAAAAGACCCCGATGAATTTCTCCGAAAAAGTGACTCTCAAGGACTCGCTCAAATTATTCAGCAAAGTGTAAGCTGGCCTATCTTCCTCTCTGAGAGGAGAAAAGACTCCTCTACGCCCTCCCAACGCTATGAACTGCTACAAAGACTAGGACAATGCCTTCAAGCTATACCGGACCCCCTCATGCGTAGGGTATATGCTGAGGAAATCGCCGAAAAGCTCCATATTCCGCTGGAATTCTGGGAGAATTTTGAAAGAATAGAAACTTCTGATCGTGCTAATCCTCCTTCTTCCATTCGCATTACGGCTGAAAGGGAGCTCCTAAGGATAGTTTTCAGTTATCCCGAAGTGGAATATGCAGGCATGCCCCTTTGGCAATACCTCCAGGAAGAATTGCGTCACTTCAACTTTTCAGAACCCGCAGCAGAGAAGCTTAGAAAAGTATTGTGTGATTGGAATGAGCCTTTTCCTCCCACTTTAGCTATCCTGACTGAGAGACTTCCAGTGGAGGTTCAAGACTGGGCAGCGGGTCTTGTCTTGGAAAAGTATTCCCTCAGTGAGCACTGGCACACATGGGACGATAGCTCTACTCAGGAAGACCCTGTTCAGATCGCAGAAACCAATCTAACTCTCTTACATTTAGATCACCTACAACGCCTATTAGAGGAAAATTTACATTTTATCCAAAGTCTTCCTCCTGAAAGCGCCACTTATCAGGAACATCTTACATTACATCAGGTTCTGCTTCACCAGCGTGCTGAGCTTGCCCATAGACAGGGACTCATACTGCCTTACAGAAAAGCTGAACACCCTACTAAGCGAAATTCTCCCACGAATATACAAGAAGAGGACCTATCCTTGTAAATTTGTTAATCTACACGCATGCAAGACCCTGTCCTTCTTCAAGAGTCTATAATCAGGACCCTCAAAGAGGTATATGATCCTGAGATACCAGTAGATATCTATGAACTAGGGCTCATTTATCATATAGAAGTGAATCCTGCAGGGGAAGTGAGAATTGTGATGACCCTCACCTCTGCCTTTTGTCCTGCCGCACAGCATCTACCTGACCAGGTGAAAACCGCAGTACAAGCTATCCCAGGCGTTAAGCAGGTAGAAGTAGAAGTAACATTTGACCCCCCTTGGGACATGAGCCGCATGAGTGAAAATGCTCGTATCCAGCTCGGGCTGCTTTGAGAGTAGTATTTTTGAGGAATGCAAGGAATTGGTATCTATTTAGGGTGTTTATTTTTTAGCCCCCTTTTAGCCCAAAAAAGTCAGTGCATACTAGTGAAACTCAAAAGGGCGGCAGACCTAACCTCCGATAATGCTCTGCACCCCTCCTGGGAGGAAAAAAGGATAGTCCTCAAGCTACCTAATAGCGAATGGGAAGAGAGCTTCTTAGAAGTAGATGAAGAGAGAGACCGCCCGATTGCTGAGTGTTTCCTACCCCAATTCAAGCTAATCACAGAACGCTACACATATGTGATTAGCCTTGCATGCGAGAACCTCATAGCCTTTCAAAACAGCGCTGCTTATCAACCTTCCTCCCAGAGAATTCAGAGTGCCCTTGTATTTTCGGAGGACCTCCGCTACTTCATAGAAAAAGCAGCAGAGAAATATATGAAAATACCTCCTAAACGCCTTTATGCAGAGTACTCCCTTGCGTATGTGCCGCCCGTTCAAAATGCGATTAGTTATGAGGAATTGGAATTTCTTTTGAGTCACTCTCAGCTAATTGAAGAGGAAGATGAAGAGCCCGAGGAGCCAGAGGAGTCCTCA
>JANXCJ010000067.1 GCA_025060275.1 Bacteroidia bacterium
CATGAGAAATAACCTGATCTAAGGCCCGCTGAAATTTTAGGAAATCCTCTTTGTAAAGGAATATTTTCTGTTTCTGGCTCACTTCTCCTGAGAAGTCCCGCTTCGTCTCTGTAATAGTGATGTAATAATCTTTATTGCGCGTGGCCCGTACATCAAAGATATACGTCCTTTTCCCCGCTCGCACTTTTACGGAATACACTTCTCTCGCTTCCATAAACCACCCCTTATCCTTCCAGGCAAAGGTACAAAATATATTCCACTCCAAAAGGGTGTGTATTTTTGGGTATGATGAGAAAGGGAGCCTTTCTCATGCTACTGGGGGTCCTCCCTGCACAACTTTTGAACCGCTCTGGGAAAGATAGCGCTATTTTCATTTCAGGTCAAGTCTTCCTACCTAACTATCCTATTAGCACCTGTATGAACCCCTGGGGAAGCGCCATAGCAGACTTTACAGGAGACCAGTGGGAAGACATAGTAATAGCCTGTAAATCAGAAGGAAAACTAATCCTTTATATCAATGACAGAAAAGCCGAATTCCCAAGGAGCCGGGGATTCCCCAGTCTTAGGGAAGCATGGAAACCCCTCGCTTTAGACCTCAATCAAGACAACTATATGGATGTCGTAGTAACTTCATTTGTAGAGGGTAAAGTAGCTTGGCACCTAAATGACGGACAGGGGCAGCTCCCCCTCACTAATACAATAGGTGTGGGAAAGGGACCCCATCATCTGTTCAGTGGAGACTGGGATGGAGATGGAAGAGTAGATGTAGGCGTCGTATGCCATGAAGAAGGAAGCACGCATCTTCTCCGCACAAGCCCAAGCGGGAATCTACAGCCCTATAAGGTTCTCAAGACTCCTAATCGCCCCCGTACCGCCGCAGCACGCGATATAGATAAAGATGGAAAAGCAGATATCGTAGTCGCAGGCGAAGAGCCTTTTATCCTCGTCTTCTACGGAAAAAATGGATATACAGGAGAAGGACAGCGCCTCAATAGCCCCAGCTCTATTTGGGCGCTAGATATTGGAGACATAAATAAAGATGGACGACCGGATATAGTGATAGGTACTTATGTAGGAACCTCCATAGCTACCTTCTTCAATGCAGGTTATGGGAGGTGGGAAGAGCCACGAGTACAACCTTCGGGTAACTATAACTTCTCCCTGTACCTGGGGGATTTTGACAGAGATGGGGATTTGGACGTAGTTACCGTATCCGCCCGAGATCACGTAATCAACGTACATCTCAATGATGGCAAAGGCAACTTATCTGATAGGCACCGAATTGGTACAGGGCAGTGGCCCATCTCCCTCTCAATTGCTGATGTAAATGGGGATGATAATGTAGATTTCATTACTACTTCTGTTCATGACCATGCCATCAATATCCACAGAAACACCCCTATAAACCCTCCTAAGCCTATTATGATAGCCATACAAGGACGCCTAATAGATGGAGACACCGGGAATGAAGTCGCAGGAAATGTATCTCTCATTGATACAATTGCTTTGAATACCGTGGGTGATTCAAGAGAGCCTTTCCAAGTTCAGCGTTTTAATCCAGGTACGCCCTTCCGATTTGAAGTTACAGGTGGAAGGCATATTCTCCTTCTCAGGGGCACAGCACCGGGCTACCCCCCAGGTGAGATTCGTATTGTCCTGCCTCCTCTAAAAGACATCCCTGACTCCATTCTTAGGGGAGGGATTCGCCGAGACATCGTTCTTAGGAAGATTCAGCGACTCAAAGTATGGGGCTACGTTACAGATGCAAATAAAAAAGAACCTATACCGCAGGCAAACTTGCGAATCACTACCCAGAATGGTGAAGTCATAGCCGAAGTGGTCACAGACAAACGAGGCTATTACGAAGCAGAAGCACCCTTGGGATTAAATCATCGTATTCAAGCAGAAGCAGGAGGATATGAACCAGGCTGGCAGGTCTTCTCTCTTGCCAAGGAGCATTATCCCCAAGGTGTGCGGGTGGACTTGGCCCTTACGCCTGCAGCACCTACAAAAACTTGCATAGAGGGCTTAGTGCTCAATCAAAATAACCGCAACCCCCTCCAAGGCGTAATGATATTCCTTATAGACCGTACAGGAGTAAGGCGTCGTATCACCTCTCAATCTAATGGAAGCTTCAAGGGCTGCTTGCCAGCGGGCTTCTATTACGTAGAGATTATCCATAAAGGTTTCTTCCCCTATCGCGACTCTTTAGAAATACCCGAGAAAGGGACTAAAAAAGACTTCTTCTTAAACCCAGTAGAAGCTGAAAAGGCTATTGTACTCCGGAATATTTACTTTGATTATGATAAAGCTACGCTCCGCCCGGAGTCTATTGAAGAACTAGAGAGGGTCGTAAAATTTCTGCAGGAGAATCCCTCGCTGCGTGTGGAGATAGCGGGACACACAGACAGTGATGGATCAGAGGTATATAATCTTCGGCTTTCTCAAGCAAGAGCCCAAGCAGTAGTAGATTATCTCGTCTCCAGAGGGATAGAGGGAAGTAGACTTGTAGCAAGGGGCTACGGGGAGTCCCGCCCGGTTGCCCCCAATGACACTCCAGAAAACAAGCAGAAAAATCGCCGCACCGAGCTAAAAATCTTAGGGACTTAGTGCAGCTCTCCCTCGTAATTCCTGCTTACAATGAAGCTGAGTCTCTACCTGAACTTATTAGATGGATCAGACAGGTATGCGATCCAGTTTTCAGTTCCTATGAAATATGGGTAATAGACGATGGGAGCACAGACTCAACATGGGAAGTGCTAGAGAAACTAAAAGCCGAAAATACCCCTTACCTCAGGGCCGTGCGCTTCTCAAGGAACTATGGTAAATCCGCTGCTCTCTACATCGGGTTTCAAAAAGCCACTGGAGAAGTTATAATCACACTGGATGCGGACATGCAGGATTCTCCCGATGAAATCCCTGCCTTATATCAGCTTCTTCGGGAGGGTAAGTATGACCTGATTAGCGGCTGGAAAAAGGAACGGCAAGACCCTCTCTCCAAGACTCTACCCAGCCGAATTTTCAATTTTGTAGTGCGCCTTGTTACGCGCATACCCCTCCATGACTTCAATAGCGGCATCAAAGCCTACCGGGCAGAAGTAGCTAAAACTATAGAGCTATACGGAGAAATGCATCGTTACATCCCCTACTTAGTAAAAGCCGCAGGCTTCTCCCGAATAGGCGAAAAAATTGTTAGGCATTATCCCCGTAAATATGGTCGTACAAAGTTTGGCTGGGAACGCTTTTTATTTGGCTTCCTAGACCTTCTAACGGTCAGTTTTCTTGTACGTTTTGGTAGAAGGCCCATGCACTTTTTCGGTACCTTAGGTATACTCGCCTTCCTAATAGGCTTTCTGATAGTAGGCTGGCTCATCTATGATAAGCTTTATCAACTTCAGCGACATGGACAGGTGCACAGAGAAGTAACAGCCCAGCCGCTATTCTACATAGGCTTAACGGGGGGTATAATAGGCGTTCAGTTATTTTTAGCAGGTTTCTTGGGAGAGCTTTTTCTCCGCCAGTCTCCCCAAAAGCACCACTATGTCATACTTAGAGAGCTATAGCCAAGGGACCACGGTATGACCTTCTGGATAATCAACGCAATAGCCGTCATAGCCGCGATTTTATTAGCCTTTTGGAGCTATAGGAGGCTACCCGTACGCATACCTAAGCCATGGCTATACAGCTTAGGGACAATACGAGCAATAGCTATATGGTCATTACTCGTACTACTAGCAGAACCTCTCTATACCCATAACCGAAAGTATGAACAGCGCCCCAAAATAGTTATAGTAGCAGATAATACCCAGAGTGTATTCTGGGGAAATTCCTTCTCATTAGATAACTACAGAACAGAAATTCAAAAGATAGCGAGAGAGCTTACAGAAAAGGGGTTAGAAGTAAAAACATACGCTCTGGATAGAGGCATTAAGCCTATAGACAGCCTCACTGGGCAGGGGGCATACAGCTGGTTATCTGTGGGGATTCAGCAGGCCCTACAGAGAGAAGGGCAGGTGCAAAGTATCATTCTTTTCTCTGACGGGCGAGAGAGCGGAGAGCAGGTAGTTATGCTCCCAGAAGAAGTACCAATATGGACTGTAGGGGTAGGGCCGCCTGCCTCTGCCTCTGATGCTGTTCTTGAACTAATACAAATGCCTTCTTGGGTGAGTGAAGGACAGCCCGTGCAGCTCTATGTAAGGCTTCGCAGAATTATTCAACCCGCTGTACTGAGGATAGCCTTTCCTAATGGAAATAAATCTCTTTCAGTGGCCGCAGGTAGCCAAGAAGTTCAAATAAACCTACCGCCCTTCTCAGCAGGCTTTCATAAATTGAATTTTCGGCTAGAAACTCCAAATGATCCCAACCCTCTCAATAATGAAAAATCAGAAATTTTGGTAGTATACAAGCAGAAACCCACATTTGTATTGTGGGCAGGTGAAATCACACCCGACATAGCCTTTCTGCGCCGCAGCTTAGATAGAATAGGAGATGTCAAGGTAATAACTGCTCGCAAGCCCACAGGCTATACAGGCGTGCCTGAAACCCTCCTCAATCTCTCGCAAGCTATCCATATTCTATATAACTTTCCCACTCGTTCAGAGGATATCCCTTGGGCTAAGCGCTTGATTACAGAAAATAACTTTTTATGCCTCATATGGGGATCCGTAGATATCCCGCAAGAATTTGCCTCCTTGATAGATAAGACAGATCGCTCTACTCTCTTTGCACATCCTATAGGGGCGGGAGTCTCTGTTTATTTACACTCCGCTCCATTACCCCCTTATGCGCAAGTCATAGATATCGGATGGGGACATCCTATCGGATATCAAGTTTACCGAGGAAATAAGCTACTTACGGTTCTCACGGGTGAAGGATGGTGGCATATGCGAGAGCATCCCTCTCTCACAAGCCAGTGGGATTCTCTAATACAAGCCTTAATGCTTCAAGGCAGAGCTTTTCAACAAGGACAGATATTTTTCGGGCCTGAGCGTGCTCGTGTATCCCCCGGCGAGCTTGTAGTTTGGAAAGGGAACCTCCCTCCCAATGCCTCCCTATGGGTAAATGGGCGTTCTTTGCCTATTGCCAAAACAGAAAGTGGGCTAAGTGAAGCTACTTGGGTAGCTGAGAGTAGTGGTATAGCAGCTTATGAAGTGCGTCATCAAGGAAATACACTTTTGAGAGGCTACGTATGGGTAGAAGAAACGACTCAAGAGCTCATGCAGATTGGAGAGGACACTCTCTGGCTTCAGAATGTGGCACGTAAGACAGGAGGGAGGTATTTACGCTGGGAGGATCGCGCCAGACTACCTGCGGAGCTATCGTCCCTTTTACCTGCTCGTACGCTTTTATCTTCGCAGCGCGAGGTCATTCCTTTTCATGAGTGGGGCATATGGTTAGGAGTCATTTTATCGCTTTTCTCGTTGGACTGGCTATTGAGACGCTATCTGGGATTATACTAACTAGCTGTCAGCCAGATGAAAATTTACCCCCTATTTCTCTCTCCATATGGCGAGGTGAAATAGCTCTCAGACAGGGGTTACCTTCAACTGAGGACTCTATAAAGATGCGCGCTTTCTTTTATGACTGTGTATATGAAGGAGATACCTCTGTCCCTGATACTGTCTACTATCAAGACTTGCATACCCTCAAGAGCGACAGCCTTTTCACATGGCTGATAGACACGGTGGTACGCCGCTACCCACCTTCTTATAACTTTCTCACTCGCTTGAGTCCGCTTTTCCAGCGTTGGAAGGCTCTCTTTCCGGAGGACTCGCTGCCCCAAATAGTTACATTCGTTACGGGCTATGGTCCTATCGGCGCTCTTACGATGGAGAAAGACATGGCTCAGCTCTGCCAAAAGCACTTGATGATAGGACTGCACTATTTTATTTCCGACACATTTGGTTTTTATCCGCCGGATCTCCCTTACTTCATTCGCAGGAGACTTACAGAACCCCATATTCCCGTATTCATAGCTCTGCGTCTCATTCGCAGCAAAATGCCCACTCTAACCCCCCATATGCTACCCAAAATGATAGACTACATGGTTTGGCACGGCATACAGCTATACGCTTTAGAGAAACTATTACCTGAACTACATGACAGTCTTAGGCTCTTTTATACACACTCACATCTGGAATGGCTCAAGGAAAATGCAAGATATGCTTATAAAGAGCTTTTGCCCTACTTTCAGGAGAGCCGTTATACTACTATTCAACCGTATATCGGCGAGGAGCCCTTCACAAAGACCTTAGGACAAGATTCACCTCCTCGCTTGGGATGGTACTTTGGCTGGCAAGCCGTAAGGAAATATGCAGAGAAGAAAAATGCTTCCCTAAGAGACTTGCTCCGCATGCCCCCATCAGAATACGCTACACTCTTCATCCAGTCAGGCTATAAACCATAGAGAGAATTATTGATATTTTTGTGCTGTAATGAAGAGAAAAAAGTATTTATTCATACCTACTTGCCTAGTTTCTATATTTACAGGGGAGTATTTCGTCTCTATCAGGGAAAAAGATATGATACCCCCTTCCCCTGAAATAACTCCTATCGCTAATCTTAGCTCCCAATGAAGAGACTCTCCCTACCCCTTCTTTTTCTCACTATTGGTCTAATATGGAGAGCCTATTGGAAAGGAATCATAGGAGCTTCTACACTTATAACCCTTATAATAAGCATTAGAATACTCTCCCAACCCAAACTCTATGAAACGCATGCAGAATTTATCCCTCCAGATCTAAGTATGGCTTCACCCCTTCTAAAAAATGCAGCATTGGTACCAGGTACCACTAGTGATTTAGAGAGAGTTTATAGCTATTTGAACTCAAGCATTATTAAGGAAGCTCTGATAGATAGCTTTAATCTTTATGATCATTACGGCTTTGAAAGAAAAAGTTCTTATAGGAAAAAAGTGGAAGAGATACTAGAAGAAAACATAGTAGTGCGTATAACGAGAAACTCCACCATACTCATCTATGTGAGAGATGCTTCTCCAGAGTACGCTTACAAAATAGCATCTTTTTTACTACGCAAATCGGAAGAATTTTGTAAAAATATAATTCGCATGAAAGAATCCTTGGAAGAGACAGAAAGACAAATAAAAGCTCTTTTGTCGGAGATGCAAAACTTAGAGGAGAGCCTCTCCATGCTGAGGGTAAAATATCGGATCATCACTACTGAACCTGAGAAGAATTATAGACTCAATCTTACCGACACAGCTGCTTTAGCCCACTACGATAAAGTGCTCAGTCAGGAGACACGACTGCGCCGGCTGCAAGAGGCATATGCCAGCCTATTAGAAGAGAAATACAGAAGGGAGAACTTTCTACGAGTCCATCCTCACTCTATATTTATCGTTCAACCGCCTTATGTGCCCCTTTTCCCTAAGGGGATAAACAAGGGACTCCTCATTCTGTTGATTGGCATAGGAAGCATGGTGCTTATTTTCATACTGATACTTTATGCCCATTATATTGGGATTCTTCCGGCATATCAAATGCCTATATCAGAGAAAGTTCTATCCTCATTCTCGTAAGAGAGAAGATACAAAATAGCTAATTCGTAGCCTAAAAGGCCCAGTCCAACAATCACACCGGTGCATGCCTTCGCCGTAATAAGCCGCTGACGAAAACTTTCCCTTTGATAAATCTGACTTACATGCACTTCTATGGAGGGCTTGCCACATCCTAAGAGGGCATCGTACAAGGCATAACTAGTGTGCGCAAGTGCGCCTGGGTTTATTATCAGTGCATCATATACATCAGTCTCCCATACCCAGTCTACCAGCTGCCCCTCGTAGGCACTCTCCAAATAGGTGAGATAGGCTTTATGGGCATATCTGCTTTGTAGCTTCTCCCAGAAGGGCTGCCAAGACTGGATGCCATACCAGTGTGGTTCTCTTCCTTGCCCAATATAGCGTACATTAGGTCCATGGAGAATTCGGATTCGCTTCATCTTCCCAAAGGTATTTTGACAGAATGGTTACACTATCTCTCCATTGAGAGAGGTCTTTCACCTGCCACCCTGAGAGCTTACAAGAGAGACATAGAGCCTCTTTTGCAAGAAAGACTTAGTCTAGAGGGGCTCCGAGCACACATCGCCGAACTAGGAAAAGCCAGAGAATGGCAAGCTATCACCCTAGCACGCAAACTCTCCGCTTTGCGAGGTTTTTTGCATTTCCTCTACGAAATGGGCTACCTCTCAGAGGACTGGTCTCAGCTCTGGGAAAATCCCCGTTACTGGCAAAAGGTGCCTACCTATCTGACCGTGGAAGAAGCCCAGCGCCTAATAGATAGCTACCCTACTTCTAAACGCCATAGCTACCGAAACCTCCTCCTGTTAGAACTCCTCTATAGTGCTGGACTAAGAGTGAGCGAAGCTTGCCAATTACAAGTAGAAGATATTCTCCCAGAAGAAAAGATGCTGCGCATCTGGGGTAAAGGACAAAAACTCCGATGGGTACCTTATGGTAGGAGCCTTCAGCAAGCGTTAGACAGGTATATTCCCATAAGGGTAGAGAGATATAAGCCTAAACCGGGTAAACAAAACTTTCTCCTTCTAAGTCAAAAAGGCGTACCTCTCACCCGCATACAAGCCTATACTATTGTTCAAGAAGCAGCTCACTATGCTAAAATAGAGAGGCCTATAAGCCCCCATGCACTACGCCACAGCTATGCTACACACCTTCTTCTTGCTGGGATGGACTTAGCTTATCTCCAGCAGCTTTTGGGTCATGCTTCACTCACGACGACGCAGCACTACTTACATTACCTTCCTGCTGAACTAAGGGAGGTGATACTGCGCTTCCACCCCCGCGCAAAATTAGCCCCAGAATAAGCGCATAAATTACACCTAAAATACCTAAAACCTTGACTTTACTCCATATGACCCATGCTACATTTTTTGACTTTTCCAAATAAGTCCTAAAAAGATTATTTTGAAATGCGATAACCTCTTCTATTCTCTGGGGCTCTATTTGCCGCTTTCGTAGATAGTCTCGCAACGCAGCAGCTCTTTTTTCAGGATAGGCAGCATATGCATCCTCAAGGAAAGGCCCCATTAGCCATTCTCCCGCACCTTTTAAGGGAGCACTTAGTAAGCTCACCCCTATCACCCATAGAATTATCCTAAGGGGGTCCAAATAACCCCATTTACGCAGACGGATTAGGATAATGAAAAGTACTGAAAGAAGCCATACTCCCCCAGCTAAAAGCAAAAGCTGTCCCGCCATTACTTGATAGACTAGCCCACTTCTCCATGCTAGGTAGTCTATGCATAGAGCACCTACTGTATGTAAAAGAATAGCCCATATGCCTGCCTTTATCCAAAGCCTAAGAGGAAGGAACCGTACTTCCATAGCGTGCTAAGTATAAGAAGGCATAATTTATGATATCAAACAAATTGTCCTCAATTAGTGCCGCATTTTTCTCAGGGGCGGTATCTAAGGAGCGGATGCGCGCTATCTTCATTAGAATGAATTCTATGTAAGCTAACGGGCGTATATGTTGCCAGGCGCTGCCATAGTCAGAATTTTTGCGTTCTAGGATATTCTCTGCTTCCTGCCAAATTTTCTCTATTTGTTCTTGGAGAGAGGAGGAGTAGCCTTTGCGCAGGCAGCGAATAGCTAAAGTGGCGTAATTGACTAAAGCTATCCAGTCATAGATTGCGGATTCTCCTGTAGCAGGACTTACAGAGTCTTTTAGCAGAAGGGTCCTAATGCGACACGCCTTGATATAAAGAAGGTCTGTAAAAGAAGGTAAAGAAAGCTCCTCCCAGCTATTGCCATAATCCGCATTTTTCTGCATAAAAATCTCCTGCGCACGAGCTTGCCACATAAGATATTCCTGAGGAATCATAATAGATTGCAAAGGTAGCTTCTGCCATGAGTAAATCCAAGGGAGGTAGGCATAAAATATGGATTACATCTGCTAGTATTGAGGTAAAGGCAGAAATTTTCTACTTTTGTATCATGAAAAATATTACCAAAGTGGCTTGCTTTA
>JANXCJ010000068.1 GCA_025060275.1 Bacteroidia bacterium
GTTCTGCCAGATACTTTTGAAGTAATAACGGAGGATCGCTACTTGGGCAAATATGTACTGAAGCCTTTGGAGCCTGGTTATGGTGTAACAATAGGGAATGCCCTAAGGCGAGTGCTCCTCTCCTCTATTGAGGGATATGCAATAGCTACTTTGAAAATCCCTGGTATTCTTCATGAATTTAGCGCTATTCCCGGTGTCATTGAAGATGTGGTGGATATAGTGCTAAACCTCAAACAGGTAGCGCTGCGTCCTACGATTCCGGAAGCTCCTTCTCGGATTTTTATAGAAGTAAAGGGGCAGGAGGTCTTCAAGGCAGGGGAGCTGGCTCACTTTGCACCTGGTTACGAGGTGGCTAATCCCGATCTTGTCATTATGCATCTTGATCCAAGTGCAGTAGTGCAAATGGAATTAGGTATTGCAAGAGGAAGAGGATATCGTTTCGCAGAGGAAAATAAAGCGATTCTGAAAGATACCTTATCTCTGCATGAAATCGTCTTAGACACAAGTTTCTCCCCTGTCGTGCGGGTGGTACCCCGAGTAGAAACAATTCTCTACCGTGAAAGAGCTGATTATGAGCAGCTCATCCTTGAGATAGAAACGAAAGGAAACGTAACACCAAGAGAGTCACTTCATGCAGCTACTCGTATTCTTCTGGACCATTTCACTCGTTTGCCCTCAGGAGACGGCGTCCGCAAAGAGTGGGGAGTTCTTGAAAGCCGTTTGGCTCGTGGCGGCACAGACCCCTCAATACTTCGGCTTCTGCAGACTCCTATCGCTGACTTGGAATTAAGTCTCACGGCTACTGCGTTTAACTCTCTACGAAATGGAGGCGTGCACCGCTTAATTGATCTTGTTCAGCTTACGCCCAAAGACCTTGAGAAGTATAGGGGAATCGGCAAGGAGACAGTGGAAAAGATTGAAAATGCCCTAAGAAAATTAGGGCTCAGGTTAGGTATGGATGTCTCTGCATATAAAGCGCTCATATCTTAGATAAAGCATGCGACATGGAGATACTATAAATAATTTAGGTAGAAAAAAAGCTCATCGGGAGGCGCTTCTACGAAATCTTGCAGTATCTCTGATACACCATAAGCGCTTGATCACAACATTAGCTAAGGCTAAAGCGTTACGCCGTTATATAGAGCCTCTCTTGACTCGGGCTAAACGGGATACCCTCCCTAATCGCCGGCTTCTCTTTTCGTATTTACAGGATAAGTCTGCCATAAAGGAACTCTTTAGTACGATTGCGCCTGCAATAGCGGAGCGTCCCGGAGGCTATACTCGCGTGCTTAAGTTGGGGCCTCGTAAGGGAGATGGGGCTGAAATGGCTTTTATAGAACTGGTTGATTTCAACCCCTATCTCTCAGGTGAATCCCTTTCCCGTACAAAGGGTACCCGTCGCAGGAGAAAAAAAACTAAAAACTCATAAGCCCCCTTAGCTCAGCGGTAGAGCAACTGATTTGTAATCAGTAGGTCGGCGGTTCAAATCCGTCAGGGGGCTCTTTTTAGGCTGTTCCAAATACATAATCCCACCAGCGGGTTGTTACACCATAGTAACGGCTATCATCCTGAAAATGATGCCGATAGTGGTACTTCCATAAACCTCGCAGGAATTTGAAGGGTGGGTGGGGTCTCACATGAATAAGATAGTGAATTGTCTCGTACATCAGATATCCTATTCCGAAGCCTGCATACCAAGCCCCTACTAATGGACTCCCGCCACCTACTGCCCAGAAAATGATAAAAAATACTGCCGCAAGAGGCAGGGTAAGCCAAAGAGAAGTAACTATGTGTTTAGGATTATGAGGTAGGCGATGGTGGATCCAGTGAATATCGTACCTTTTCGCTAAGGGTCTTCCCGGCAACTCATGAAAGCCAAAACGATGGAGGAGATATTCTACTAAAGTCCAGAAGAACCAGCCTCCTACCATCGTTGCGGCTATCCACAGGGTGGAGAATTCTTGTGAGGCCCATCTAAGACATAGGGCTATGATGCTCCCATAAACCAAGTAAGGTGGAAGCAAAATAATGATATGCTTTATTTCCTTTGTCATTTTCTTGTTCTTACAAATTTACATACTATCTTTACGGGCATGAAACCTATTTTTCCAGTAATAGCCATAATAAGCTTTGCTCAGGCTCAGTCTCCAGAACTTCTCAGGGCAGATACTCTCCGTTACGCTGGTCGCTATGTAGAAGCGATTGCTCTGTATGAACCCGTAGCTACAAAGAGCACGGGACAAGCTCAATTGAAAGCTCAGTTAGGTTTGGGAGAGTGCTATTTAGGTCTTTATCGTCTCACAGAAGCAGAAAAATGGATTAGTCAGGGTGAAGCAAATGCCATAAAGCAAAATGATAGTACTACTCTCATGGAGTTTTTCCTACTTCGGTCTCTTTTAGCCTTTGATAGAGCGCAGTACATGCAAGCCAAAGATTACCTTCAGAGGGCCAAGGAATTCTACGAACGGAAAGGCATGCGTAATTCTTTGTCTTATGCGAAGACCCTTAGGAAGTTAGGGCTCTTGAGTTACTATTTGGGTCAGTATAAGGATGCCGAGCGCTTCTATGGAGAGTCTCGTAGAGTCTGTGAGAGCCAGCCTAACAAAAATACTATGGAGTATGCTGATCTCCTAAACGATATCGCAGAGCTTAGCCAGCAAAGGGGTCAATATTCGGAAGCAGAGGCTCTTTATGATCAGGCAATTCGGATTACGGAACAATTATGGGGAAAAGAAAGCCCCGCCTTAGCAGAGATGCTCAATAATAAAGCTCTTCTATATGAAGTTAGAGGAAGATATAAAGATGCAGAAAAAATATATCTTGAAATTCTGAAAATAGTAGAGAAGTTTTATGGTAAGGATCATCCTGATTATGGACTAATCACCAATAATCTTGCAAATCTTTATGAAGATATGGGAAGATACAAGGAAGCTGAGATGCTCTATCAATCTGCTAAATCTACTATAGAAAAAATATATGGAAAAAATCATCATTTATTTGCTGAGATATTAAATAATATAGGCGAGTTATACGAAACACAGTGTAGGTATAAAGAAGCAGAGGCCGCATATTTAGAGGCTAAGAACATATATGAGCATACAATAGGAAAGAATCATCCAGATTATACGGATTTGTTAGATAACATAGCGAGTCTATATGTGGAAATGGGTAATTTTCAAGGTGCAGAGGCGAATTATAATGAAGCGCTTGCTATTCAGAAGACTATACTTAACGTAGGTCATCCAGGTTACGCGGACCTACTAAATAATTATGCAGAGTTCTACGAGAAAAAGGGCAAATACAAGGAGGCAGAAAGCTTGATGATTGAGGTGCGCAGCTTAAGAGAGCGCTTCCTGGGTCAATCCCATCCCTCTTATGCTGCTATCCTAAATAACCTTGGTGAATTGTATGAACATGTGGGGCGTTACAAGGAAGCGGAGCCACTTTACCTCCAAGCAAGGAGCATCCTAGAAAGAACTGTAGGTAAAGACCATCCTGATTATGCAGGTGTATTGGATAACCTAGCTAGTCTATATGCGGAATTGGGTAGATACAAGGAAGCAGAAAAATTATATCAAGAATCACGCAGCATATATGAAAAACTATTGGGGCGTAATACGCCTGCCTATGCAGATGTATTGAACAATTTGGCGCTTCTTTACTGTTTGGAGCAGCGATATGGAGAAGCAGAGCCTTTGTTACTTGAAGTTCGCTCTATTCGGGAGAGCATTTTAGGAAAAACTCATCCTGCTTATGCCGAGGTGCTTATCAACTTAGGGGACCTGTACGAAGCGCAGGATCGCTACAAAGAAGCGGAAAATCTCTACATAGAAGCCAAGGGATTGTACGAAAAGTCCTTAGGTAAAACTCATCCGAAATATGCAGGCGCCACTGCCAACTTAGCAGTTATTTATGCTGATCAGAAACGGTATAAAGAAGCTGAAGCCTTATTTGTAGAGGCGAGGGAAATCTATAAGCGTTTCTACGGGAAGAATCACCTCAGTTACATTGAAACAATTCATAACATGGCGAATTTGTACAGGGAGCAAAAGCGGTATTCTGAGGCTGAGAGTTACTATAAGGAGGCACAATCTCTCTATGAAAGTGTAGTAGGCAAGGTTCATCCAGAATATGTAGAGCTTTTGGAGGACATTGCAGACTTGCATGAAGCCCAAGGTAGAGTGACGGAAGCTAAAAAGTATCGTGAAGAAGCTAGTGCGCTTGAAAAGCAGCTCTCTAAGCCGTAAAAATTCATTATCTTGGTAGCGCTATGAACCTGGTGAAAGCAATCGGACTTTTTGCAGCTACTGCTTGGGCATTTCCTTACCTAATGTCTGGGAGCAACTCACCTTCCAATCCTCCCCTAGTCCTAATAGAGGAAGAAGAAGGAGAATATGGCCCTCGCAGAAGAGCTTATCGCACGCAGCTTGCTCGAGCATATTTCGGTAAAAGGGCGGGATGTAGAAGGGGTAGCTTCTGTGGTCGCTAAAATATGACCGAGAGACCCCTTTGGGGAAGGTGAATTAGTATAAAACAGGTTGCAATCGTATAGTGAAGGCCTCTATCGCACTTATCTGGGCCCGTTTCCGAGCACTAAGGTATCGTGCTGAGGTAGGTAAGGAAAAAATTCAGCAGGAAGTTACCCTGCGTTATCTTCTTCAGCAAGGTAGGAAGACGGTTTTTGGGAGAGAGCATCGCCTCTCAGAGGTGCATACTTATGAGGAATTTAGGGAGGCTGTACCAGTATATTCTTATGAGAAACTTTGGGAGAAATACCTTTATCGTACATGGGCAGGAGAGAGGGATGTAAGTTGGCCTGGAAAAGCTCTTTATTTTGCCAAGACCTCAGGAACTACTGCTGGTGCCAAGTATCTACCCCTTACCCGAGAAAGCATCCCTACTCATATCCGAGGTGCCCGTGACACGCTGCTGTCCTACGTAGCTCGGCGAAGGAATGCCCGCTTCGTTTCGGGTAGGTGGCTTTTTTTATCGGGTAGCCCCGCGCTGGAACTAAATTCAGCGGGGATTAGGTATGGACGCCTTTCTGGAATTGTCCATCACTGGGTGCCGAGCTATCTCCTCCGCAATCGTTTGCCTTCATGGAAGATAAACTGCATAGAAGATTGGCCGGAGAAAGTTTCTCAGATCATAGCAGAAGCCTGTCAAGAAGACCTACGCTTACTTTCAGGCATTCCGCCCTGGATAGTGCAGATGCTTGAGAGAGTAGAAGCCGAAGTAGGCAAAAAAGCCTCTAAGCTCTGGCCAAACCTACAGCTATATGTACATGGAGGAGTGGACTTTCGCTTATATGAAGATAGAATAAGAGAATTGCTACCCGGGGTGGATTGTGTTGAAACCTTTCCTGCTTCGGAAGGCTTCTTTGCTTTTCAGGATACTGACAGACCCTACGAGGATGGCCTGCGCCTACTTACTGACAATGGGGTATTCTATGAATTCATTCCCCTTGAGGAGGCGCATGTGGATTCTCCTACTCGTTTGCCTCTCTGGGAAGTGGAATCTGGCAAGCCTTATGCTATGGTTATTAGTACTAATGCAGGTTTGTGGGGCTATGCGTTGGGTGATGTAGTTATTTTCACTAATCTGCGGCCCTACCGTTTGCGGGTAAGTGGGAGGGTAGGGAATCATCTAAATGCTTTCGGTGAGCATCTCATAGAGGCAGAGGTAGAGACCGCCCTCCAAACAGCCATAAAAGCTACACAGGCTAAACTCCATGAGTATACTGTCGCACCCTACTTAGGACCTGGTAAGCCGTGTCATGAGTGGTTTTTGGAAATTATTGAGCCGGCACGGGACTGGACTGAATTTCAGAAGATTTTGGATGAGGCTCTCCGCCAGCAAAATCCCTACTATGAAGACCTGCGCAGGGGAGGCATCCTGGACCCACCTCGCCTGTACTCCTTGCTTCCCGGGACTGGCTACAACTATCTCCAATCCCAAGGGAAGTTAGGTGGACAAAATAAATATCCCCATCTGCGCAATGACCGAACCTTGGCAGAGGCCCTTTTGCCTATGGCAGAGTTGCTTCTGGGCTCCACCGTTGCATGATAGTTTTATCCTTTTTTCTGAATGGTATTATCGTTTTTTCCTCTTTTTTGGTAGATACTGTATGTGAGTCCAACATTTACACCGTTCAGTTTTATAGAGGTGAGAACTCGCTAAGCTATCCCTTTCTTGGCTTAGCCGAGGCGCAATACCTTACTTTAGAATTTGATGAGGTAGGTAAAGAGGAACCCTCTGATTTTTGGGTGCGGATTCGCCTCTGTAATAGGGACTGGCAGCCATCTCCTCTTATGCTTGCCGAGTATTGGTCTGCTTTTGCTTCAGATAGAATTACCGATTTCTCCCCGTCTGTGAATACTCGTATAAGCTATATTCATTACCGATACCGCTTGCATAACTATTTTCAGCGAAGTGGATTCTACGTGATAGAAGTTTTTCGTGAGAATGATCCGCAGCGGCTTGTTTTTCGGAGAAGGTTCTATGTCGTAGAGAATATTGTAAAAATCATAACAGACCCTTCTGCGCAGATAGTTACGGGAGCAAGACAGCGACTACAGAGCTTAGCTTTCTTTGTGTATCCTAACGCTCTTAATTCTGCTCAGGCGTATCAAGAATTTGCTTGTGTAGTTCTCCAGAATGGGCGGTGGGATAATGCTCGTCAGAATCTTAGAGCTACCTTTCTTCACCCTGATCGTTTGGAGTATCGTTTTCAGGAGGGCTTGGATATGTCGGCAGGAGTAGAGTTTCGGTTACTGGATCTCAGGACAGTATTACGGCGCCGGAGCTTTCAAGTGGAAAGGACGGTCTGGACAGATTCAGGTATCGTGGTCCTTCTATCACCTGAGCGGCCTCGGGCAGGGCTTGCTTACACGAGCCAGTTTGATCTAAATGGACGCTTTTTCATACAGCTGAGGGATGAACTTCTGGATACGACAAGGCGTTGGCAGGGCAGGGATGAGGTGGGCAGCGTGCAAGGAGACTATTTCTGGGTGGATTTTCGCCTGACGGTAAGTCAGCCTTATCCCTATCCTGTCTATGTAGTGGGGGGGTTCATGGGATGGTTGCCTGACGAACGTTATCGCCTTTTTTATGATGAGGCTCGGGGTATATATCAAGGGCGTATTTTGCTCAAACAAGGTGTTTATGACTACTTATATGCCCTGTGGAATCCTACTACAGCTAGGTTTGAGACTGAGCCTGTGGAGGGAAGCTACTTTGAAGCGGAAAATACATATACCATTTTAGTAGTTTATAAGGGATTTGGTGATAGAGAAGATCGTGTAGTAGGTCATCGCTGGATTAACTTTTATGAGCCTTGAGGTAGCTGCGATAGAGAGGCTATTATGCTAAGTGTGCCGAACAGGACCGAGGCGATACCATTATTTGTGAAAAAAGCACGGTTGATAAGAGATTTTTCACGGCTTATCCAGTGTTGCCTGATTACAAAGGCTGAGAAGAGTAACCATCCTATTCCGTAAATTATCCACTGGCTCACTTTTTCATATAACATGTATCCGATTACACCTAATATTGTGATAGCTAAGACATGGCTTGTGAGAGCTATTTGGCGTGCATTTTTCTCTCCTAAAAGAGCAGGTATGCTGTATAAGCCCATCTGCCTGTCAAATATTTCGTCTTGCAAGGCATATAGTATATCAAATCCTCCTACCCACAGCGCCACAGCGCATCCTATGAGGACTATGGGCCACGAGAAACTCTCTCTTATCGCTAAGTATGAACCTACAGGGGCTAATCCTAATGCTACCCCCAAGAAGTAGTGCGATAAGGCGGTGAAGCGCTTAGTATAAGAATACCCCAGCAAAACTATAAGTGCTATAGGAGCGAGCAGTCTGCACAGGTTATTGAGCTGCCATGCGGCTATGAGAAATACTGCACTGCTTGTCAGGGTCAGTAGGACGGCTTCTATGGGTTTCACTACTCCCTGTGGAATCTCTCTCTGGGCGGTGCGAGGATTTTGAGCATCTATGTAGCGGTCTACGTACCGGTTGAAGGCCATTGCAGCTGTACGAGCACTCACCACTGCGACTATCACCCAAAAGAGCTTCTCTGACTGGTTGAAAGACTGCTCGTCTCGTAGCCCCAGCACAAAACCCCATAAAGCAAAAGGTAGAGCAAATACCGAATGAGACAGCGCCACCAGTTTAGCGTATCGGGTAAGAGAAGAGGCTACCATAAAAACTGCACTTCAGGACGATGGGATGCCTCTTGCTGGAGCATTCTGATAGTTTGGGACTCTAAGGGGTTTCCCCGCAGGTCTAAGTAAGATAGAGAGGGTAAGGCGAGGACTTCTGGGGGTAAAGAGCGCAGTTGATTATTCCGAAGGTCTAACTTACGCAGTTTGGAGAGCTCGCCTAAGCCTAAGGGAAGCCCCTTCAGAGCATTATTGGCTAAGTATAGTTCCTCTAGGTGGGCATATTGGGAAACCTCTGGAGGTAGATACGAAAGGTGATTATTTGAGAAATTCAATATGCGCAAGGCTGGAAGTCTATATAAGCATGAGGGGAAAGTATCAAATTTATTGTAAGATAAATTTAGGCTCTCTATCGTAGGCGGAAGGTATAGAAAAGAAGGCCATTTTTCAAAGTCATACCCCTGCAAGTCTGCGCGGTGAATAGAAAAAGGATTTGTCCAATGGTATGCTATAGCTGAAAGAAAAACGACTCCCATGAGACCGCTAAGGAGCCAGACAATATAGCGAGGTACTGCTCTGCGATAGACCACTACATAGGGTTGGGTGGATGGAGTAGTGGGGGGATTTTGACGCATAACTTGGGACGTTACGCGTAAGTGGTAAGCCCATCTCAGATGAGGAGTAGTAAGGGTCCTGTAGGCTTCATTTAGAAGGCGCATGCGCTGGGCTGCCTCAGGAGAAGGATTAATGTCAGGATGATAGCGCTTAGCTAACTCCCGATAACGCTGCTTAATATCTGTGGGAGAGGCGCCAAAAGGAAGGCCAAACAAGTCATAATAAGTTTGCACCTTGCTCCCCATTTGTACTAAATAAAACATTTTTCCACTTTTGCTAATACAGCTTAGAAAAACCCTTCTATTCTAAGAAAGAAGCTTAGGGGGGAGGGGCGGCTGAGAGTTAGTTTATTTCCAGAGATAATATAAGCTAAAGCGGAAGGTATTTTGTAGAGGATGGTTTTGCACGAGGGAGGTCAGATAAGCTACATCTATGCCAAATTGGCGGAAAGAAAAACCTCCCCCTATTGTGATGAAACGACGATTCCCCTTCATAGGGTCTTCATAAAAGAACCCCCCTCTTACCCGAAAGGTACGGTTATAATCATATTCTGCTCCTATGCTCCAGTAGATTTCGGACAGCTCTTCTCTCCAGCCTCCTGGGGCATCCGCAAAACTCTTGAACATACCCTCTAAGAGAGGCACTTGAGCAGCACCTCCTGCAGAGGGTACAAGTAGCTTATTGTAATCATTAGTAAGTGTAAAGCTGTTGAATTCATCTACTTTGAGAGTAAAAGAGTATCCTATGCGGAGATTCCCGGGAAGAAAGTCTCGCTGTCCTGAAAGCGTATAAGCCATTTTAGCTCCGATATTGCTGAGATTGATACCCCATCGGAAGGTGAGTGGGAGAGGTTGGGGTTTCACTTTAAGAGTAAAGTCTTTCTGATAGTAGATTCCCATGTCTCCCGCTATGGAGCGTCCAGGTTGGGTCGTAAGTCCGCCTACAGTAGTAG
>JANXCJ010000069.1 GCA_025060275.1 Bacteroidia bacterium
GAGCTTGCGGGATGCTGTGGATCTGCTTCTAAGCTCTCAGGTTCGGTCGTTCTTGGTGGTAGACCCTTTTGGGAAGCCTGTAGGCAGCCTCTCGCGGGAGCAGCTCATAGAGGCGCTTAGTGCAGGGAAATCTCTCCTTTCTCCTTTAGTACATGTGATGGATGCAGAGCTATTGCAAGTGTCGCCTACTATGCCTCTTCATGAAGGTTTTCGGCTTCTTCAGGAGCATCAAAAACCTTTTCTCATAGTGATGCAGGGAGGACACCTTCTTGGAATTGTGGATACAGAGAATATCGCAGAGTTTCTTTTGGTTCGTCAAGCCCTGATGGGAGGTAGAGGTGCCTGACTAAAGCAGTTATTTTTCTTTATTTTGTAGCATGACGATCCCCGTACAGAGTAGGGCTATCGTGACAGACTATTACAACATAGAGGAGTTCTTTACCCCAGAGCAGCTTGCCATACGCGATGCTGTGCAGAAGTGGGTAAATACTCGCTTGAAGCCTATTATAGATGATTATGCGCAGCGAGCAGAATGTCCCACGCACTTGATACCTGAAATGGCACAACTGGGTGTTTTTGGTCCTTTCATTCCCGAGGTGTACGGAGGGGCTGGATTGGATTATATCTCCTATGGGCTTATCATGCAGGAAATAGAGGCGGGGGATTCAGGGATTCGTTCTATCGCTTCTGTACAGAGCTCTCTTGTAATGTATCCCATTTGGAAATTTGGCTCAGAGGCGCAAAGACAGAAATATCTCCCTCGGCTGGCAAGAGGAGAAATCATAGGATGCTTTGGTCTTACAGAGCCCAACCACGGCTCTAATCCTGCTGGTATGGAGAGTTATTTTTACGAAGAAGGAGATTACTATGTGCTGAATGGACGCAAAATGTGGATATCTAATGCTCCCTTTGCCGATATTGCAATAGTTTGGGCCAAAGACTCCGAGGATAAGATCCGAGGTCTGATAGTAGAGAGAGGGATGGAGGGCTTTCACACCCCCGAAATTCCCCGCAAATGGTCTTTACGGGCCTCTGCCACAGGGGAGTTGGTAATGGATAGAGTACGCGTGCCCAAGGAGAATCTCCTTCCGGGTGTAGAAGGCTTGAAGGGACCACTTTCCTGTCTAAATAGTGCTCGTTATGGGATCGCATGGGGTGCTATAGGCGCAGCTATTGACTGTTATCGTGTGGCTGTTCAGTATAGCTTGGAAAGAACGCAGTTCGGTAAGCCCATAGCTTCTTTCCAGCTTACCCAGAGAAAAATAGCGGAAATGCTAACAGAAATTACGAAGGCGCAGCTTTTAGCCCTACGGCTGGGGCAGCTTATGAATGCGGGACGTGCTACACCTGCACAAATCTCCCTTGCTAAGCGAAATAATGTCGCTATGGCGTTGGAGGTTGCCCGCACAGCCCGTCAAATCTTAGGGGGCATGGGTATTACAGGCGATTATCCGATTATGCGACATATGATGAACTTAGAGTCGGTGATCACCTATGAAGGTACGCATGAGATACACCTTCTCATCACAGGTCAAGACATCACAGGTATATCTGCGTTTGTGTAGTTGTGATAGAGGGAGCCTCTGAGGTGCAGGGGAATAATTATCCATTAGAAAACATAATAGAGTCTTTTCTTTTTGTGAATAGTGAGCCTATCTCCTCCTCTACTCTCCAGAAAGCTTTGGAATGTGTGCTTCATCGGACTGTCTCCCCTGAGGAAATGAGTGCAGCCCTACAGGAGCTAAAGAGGCGCTATGCTCCCACAAGTTTAGAGCTCTTAGAAATAGGAGGCGGTTATGCCCTTCGTACGCGTCCTGCGTATGGAGAACTGGTAGCCGAATTTTTAGGATTCCGCAATCCTATTAAGCTCTCCAAGCCTTTATTGGAGACCTTAGCGGTTATCGCCTATCATCAGCCTATTACGCGTGCCATGATCAATCATCTAAGAGGCGTCCAAAGCGACTATGCTGTAGAGCGGCTTTTAGAACTAGAGCTTATAGAGCCTGCGGGCAGAGCTTCTCTCCCTGGCAAGCCTCTCGCATACCGGACGACTCGTAGGTTTCTAGAGCTACTAGGGGTTAACTCCTTAGAAGAACTGCCCCAGCCAGAAGACTTTGTGAATACAGCTTCTCTACCGAAGCCACCGAACATATACCCATCCGAGTAGAAGCCCACATAAGTGTCCAAAATGAGATATACCCCCCATCACAGGCTCCCATATAAAAAGTATTAGAGAAATTACCCCGAAGCCTATCGCCATCATCCGAGCTGAGATAGGGATAGGAATGGGTAAGAGGACTACGCGAGAACGCGGAAAAAAATAAGCGAAAGCAGATAGAACTCCACTCACGCTCGTAGAGGCGCCTAACACAGGAATAGGAGAGGGGTCTAAAAAGGCTAACAAGAATCCTGACCCTAAGCCTGTAAAGAAGTAAAGCTTCAAGAATCTACTGCTCCCTAGTACAGCCTCTACTGAGGTACCCAAGCTCCACAGCGCGACCATATTGGCAAGAATGTGCCAAAAGCTCTTATGAGTGAAGAAATAAGTAAGGAGCTGCCACCATTCCCAGCCCCATCCATACTTATGTACCGCCAGGATATAAGGAAGCCCAGGAAAGCGCAGTCCTGCCAGCCATACAAGTCCGTTGATAATAATAAGATGGGGAAGTACAGAACCCCGCATGCAGTGCAAAGCTATGTCTGGCGCCGCTTCCGTCGTGCCTCTGATGTGGGAGAATTAGCTGACGTATCGGGCGGAATGTATCTTGGTAGGGCATATGGAGCTGAGTAAATAGAATAAGTAAGCGTCCTATTGAAGGGAAAGCTCAGGAAAAATGCCACTAATGCTTTACCTGAGGCTTTGGCTTTCTTGAAACTGCGGTAGAGCTCATAGTACGCCTCCGCATATACCAGAGAGTCTCCTACTCTTTCTAGCAACGCTTCCATGGCTTCTGCTTGCATTTCATCAGGGGGTACAGGAAGCTTGAGAAGGCTATCTAATACCTGCTTGAGTCTTTTCTTCTCCTTCTTGAAGTATTTTACGACTGTGTCGCCATAATCTACTAAACCCTTTATCATGAGGGCAGGGCTCTCTATGTAGCCTGGTGGCTCCTGAATCTCGGGTGCCGTGCTGACGATGGCTAAATACACTGGAAGCCCCTGACTCCGAATGACTTTTCCCTCTATTCTTACTTCATCAGCTTTTACAATATAGAGATACCATGTATCAAAGCCGTAAATAAGAGGGTGTCCCTTTGTGTTCTCTATTCTTGGGCGAATGATTTTTACATTAAAGGGACGATTAGTCTGAATGAGTTTGTTTATACGAGGGTCTGTGGTAAGATTCCTTGCGATGGGGGAGTCAATGAGACGTAGTGGGGGTGGGGGCTTAGGAGGGGCAAGTAGCGTATCTTCCATCCAAAAGGGCAAAGCAGTCTCTTGCGTAGCTTCTTTCAAGGTATCTAAGGGTGGGGTTTGACGCGTCAAGGCAGAGGAATCTTCAAGCTCTTCAAATAATTCTTCTTCCCAACGTTCAATTCCCTGAGCATGAAGATGAAAAAAGATCATACAAAATGAGAATAATCCCCGAATCATCCTGCGCCAAAATTACAAGGTAGTTTTTAGAGAGTTCTTCTTGAGTAGCTTTGCCCTCTATGGGTGAAGTAATAGTCCGTCCGGTAGTGGAGGAGATGCGTAGTGCTTACATAGACTATGCGATGAGTGTGATTGTCTCCCGGGCACTGCCTGATGTGAGAGATGGGCTCAAGCCTGTGCAACGCAGAGTGCTTTATGGTATGTTAGAGCTGGGGCTCACACCAGACAAACCTTTCAAAAAGTCAGCTCGCATAGTTGGAGAGGTCTTGGGTAAGTACCACCCTCATGGAGATGCAGCAGTCTATGATACGATGGTAAGAATGGCACAGGCCTGGACCTTACGCTACCCCCTCGTAGAAGGGCAGGGCAACTTTGGTTCCATGGATAATGATGCGCCGGCAGCCATGCGCTATACGGAAGCAAGACTGGCTTCCATCGCCCTAACTATGCTGGAAGATTTGGATAAGGATACAGTGGATTTTGCGCCTAACTTTGATGAGTCCCTCAAGGAGCCTACTGTACTTCCTGCCCTTTTGCCAAACCTTTTACTAAATGGTGCAAGCGGGATCGCTGTAGGGATGGCTACGGAAATACCTCCACATAATCTCAAAGACACTGTAAATGCCCTTTTGCTCCTTCTAAATGATCCTACTGTATCGGATGAAGCGCTGGTAGAGGCTATTCAAGGACCTGACTTTCCCACGGGGGGCCTAATCATAGGGAAAGAAGGTATTAAGCAGATGTATTTGACAGGTAAGGGTCGTATAAAACTGCGCGGGAGAGCTTACACCGATGCCCTGCCAGGAGGGAAAAAAGCCATTATCATCACAGAAATTCCTTATCGGGTTAGTAAGGCTTCCCTTGTGGAACAAATAGCTCATCTTGCAGAAAATAAAAAGATAGAGGGCATAGCTGAAGTACGAGATGAGTCAGATCGAGAAGGAATAAGGGTGGTAGTAGAGCTCAAACGGGAGGCTATCCCCAAAGTAGTGCTGAATAATCTTTACCTTCATACTTCGCTAGAGATTAGTTATAACGGCTACTGGGTAGCTCTGTATAGAGGAAGACCCAAGAATCTCACTTTGCGAGAGGCACTCACCGCCTATTTAGAACATCGCAATCAGGTCATTCTCCGACGCACAGCTTATGAGTTAGCCCAGGCTGAAAAGCGACAGCACATTCTAGAGGGCTTGCTAATAGCTTTGAATCACATAGATGTTATCATAACTCTCATTCGCCAGTCTCACACTCCAGAAGAAGCACGCACTGCCTTAATGAATAATTTTTCCCTTACGCATGTCCAGGCACAGGCTATCTTAGATATGCGCCTTCAGCGGCTTACAGCCCTGGAACGAGAAAAACTCCAACAAGAACATGCAGAATTACAGCAAAAGATAGCTTACTACAAAAAGGTGTTAGAAGACCCCGAGGAGCAGAAACTAATCATACGAAATGAACTCCAAAAGCTTAAAGAAGATTTTGGGGATGGGCGACGCACGCAGATACTGCCAGAAGAGGGAGAGATTAGCTTAGAAGATATGCTACCTAATACGCCAGTGGCCGTGCTTATCTCCCATCAAGGTTACATTAAGCGTACAGACATCAAGGCTTATAGAGCCCAGGCTAGGGGGGGAGCGGGTACCCGAGCGATGGAACTCAAAGAAGAGGATTTTATTCAAGATGTCCTAATAGCGCGTATGCATGATTACCTCCTACTCTTTACAGACAAAGGGCACTGCTACTGGTTGCGAGTCCATGAAATCCCAGAGGCTCAACGCAATCAGAAGGGACGTCATATCCAAAACCTTCTATCCATCGGTGAAGAGGATAGGGTGGTAGCCTATTTGAATGTATCTTCTATTGAAGACGAAGAGTTTGTCAATCGTCATAGTTTATTTTTTGTTACGAGGGAGGGCATCGTAAAGAAAACTCCTCTAAAAGAATATAGCCGCCCTCGTAGTAAGGGCATAATTGCTCTTTCAATTCGTCCTGGGGATGAGCTTGTAGGTATAGCGCTCATTGACGAGGAGAGCGTAAAAGAAGTTATTCTTATAAGTGCGCAGGGGCAAGCTATTCGTTTTGCACATGGAGAAGTGCGGGCGATGGGGCGGGAAGCTACAGGCGTAATAGGAATGACCCTGGAAAAGGGAGATAAAATTATCGGCGTAGTACCGATTATTCCTCAGGAAGGCTATTTATTTGTTCTCTCTGCTAAGGGTTATGGTAAGGCTACTCCTTTTAGTGAATATCGGCTTACGCATCGGGGAGGGCAGGGAGTTCGCACCTTCCGCACGTCTGAAAAGACAGGGCTCCTGGTAGCTGCCTTACCTCTTCAGCCCGGACAAGAAGACCTTCTCCTTGTTACGCAAGGGGGTCAGGGAATACGGTTCTCTGCAAAAGAAGTAGCCATATTGGGACGAGATGCGCAAGGAACTCGCCTCATACGCTTGCGCGAGGGGGATCAAGTAGTGGCAGTTTCTCTTATGCGGGAGTAAAAGTAAGAGAAAGTTTCCTCTACGGTAGGAGCCTATCTTACCCATATTAGGATATCCTGCCTTTATCTTATTTTCCGCTGGTTAGCCGGCAGTTACTCTTATCGTCAAAAAGTTAGAGGCGAAGGGAAGGTTCTAACTTGTAAGAATCTGCACTCAACTTAGTATGAGGTGTAGGGGTAGAATTTCCTTTCAGCACCCTCCAAAGAAGCCGAAGAGTACCTTTTATTCCCCATTTTCGCCGTATGTAGCGCAGAGTACTAGGGAGAGAAGCCCAGAAGTAAGGCGAGATTTCTACAGCGAAACTGGGCTCCATGTAGCAATTTATAACGCAGGAGTCGCAAAACGTCCATCTCCCCTCCAGCTTTTGGAGGTGCTGCACTACGGCACTTTGGTAGAGTTCATAAAGCCTTCCTGCTATAGGGAAAGTATATCCTAGTTCGTGGGCATGATAACAGGGCAGACAAAGTTGGTTATCAGGTGATATCACTATGGTGGCTGTACTAGCACGACATACCGGTTTTTCTCTATAATTGCCCCCTCTCTCTCTTAGGAGAAGGAAGGCTTCATTTAGATACACATCTGGGCGGCGAGCCCACAGGCGCAGCGAGTTTATAGCTTCTTTGGGGAGCTGATTAGCACCTACGCTATTGTAGCTAAAAATGGGGTTGAGAATCAGGATAAGATTATATGGCTTTACGAATTTTTCATATACTTCCTCTATTTCTTGCCAATTTTCTGGGGTTACAGTAAAGAGTATGTCCGGCTTCTCTCCAAGGCTCTTAGCTATGTGTAGGCTCTCTTGTACGAATTCAAAGCAGGGCACTCCGCCTCGCAGGTGATTGTGTTTCTCTGCGGAAGCTGCATCTAAGGAAAAATGCAGCATGTCTACTTTCCCTTTCAGCTCATAAGCTCGCTTGGGATAGAGAAGACAGTTAGTAGTTACAGTAGTAATGAAGCCCATTCGCTGGGCAATCTCCAGAAAAGTAGGAAGCTGACGATGTAGAAGAGGTTCGCCTCCTGTAAAGTCTATTACTCGTACCCCTAATCGGCGTAGGTCGCGAAGATTTTGAATTACATTTTCTATGGAGGCATAAGGAGAAGGCTTTTCCCAAATATCGCAAAACTTACAGGCGGCATTACAGCGGTAGGTAAGATAGTAGTTTGCTAAGACAGGTCTCCGAATTAAGCGCACTCTTCTATGAGTATAAGGTTCATAGCCTTGGCAGGTGCACGGAAAAAAGGCTTGATTTGAGCCCAAAAGTCCCGAAACATCCTACTACTTCGGTACTTCTCAAGAGCTTCTTCACTTTCCCACAAGCTCAAAGAGTAGAAATTAGGGCCTACACTCCTATAAAGTGCAAGAGAGCGACACCCGGGGAAACTTCGTACTTGCGAGGCTTGCCTTAGGAGGAGACGATGTGTTTCTTCTTCCTTCTCTGGAGCTACAGGAATCTCTACCCATCGCCATATTCCCATATTCTCAAATTTACCATACAAGGGCAGCACTACCCCATGTGAAACCAGAGCCGAAAGCCGCTAATATCACTTTATGTCCAGACTTTAGTCGTCCTTCCTGCCAAGCTTCGGTTAGGCATATGGGGATACTGGCAGCAGTAGTATTCCCATACTTGTGGATATTGTTGTAAAACTTCTCCATCGGAAGGTGGAAAAATTCAGCTATGGCTTGCACGATACGGATGTTTGCTTGATGGAGAACGTATAAATCTACTTCTTCAGGGCTCCACTTTTGGGTAGCAAGGGCTATTTGGACTGCCTCTCCCATGCGCTGTACAGCATGTCGAAAGACTTCTTTGCCATTCATGTAAGGACGCATACCATAGCTTCCCGGGAGTTCATGTCTGCGTGTTGCTGAGGAAGGCTCTGCCACACAGAGCTCCCGGGCATATGCTCCTTGGCTGTAGAGATGAGTAGAAAGCACACCTCTTCCTGGGGCGTTTGTGGCTTCTATTACCGCTGCACCGGCTCCATCTCCAAAGAGTACTCCTACTGTCCTACCCTCTGGATTGTAATCTATCCAGGTGGATTGAATTTCTGCTCCGACTAAAAGGATAGTTTGGTACATGCCTGTCCGTATGTACTGATCCGCAATACTTAGCCCATAAATAAAGCCTGAACACTGCTGGCGAATGTCTAATGCAGGAGTGGTCTCTAAGCCCAGTAGATTTTGTAGTAGCACTCCCGAACCTGGGAAGTACATGTCGGGACTCAGAGTAGCGAATATGATAAGGTCTATGTCGGAAGGTTTCTTATTAGCCATCTTCAGCGCTTCTTGGGCAGCATATAAACCCAGTTCTGCGGTACTTGCAGGCTCTTCCACCCACCTTCGCTCTTGAATACCCGAGCGTGTATAAATCCATTCATCACTGGTATCATAGAAAGCTTTTAGGTCATCATTTTTCACCACCTTGGGAGGCACATACATCCCTAATCCCGTTATGCAGGCAGAAGCCATACACAAAAATATTATATGGTAAAAGCTCTAAAAGTCCGACCTTTGAATATGCGAGTCTGGATGGCGGCAGATCATGCAGGCTATACTTTGAAAGAGCACCTCAAGCAGTGGCTGAGGGAGCAGGGGCATGTCATAGTAGATATAGGTACGCACTCCGCTGAGCCTACCGATTATCCTGAATGGGTGCATAAGCTGATAGTGGCCTTTCCACCCGAAGAAAGAGCGGTCTTGATTTGCGGTTCTGGAAATGGCGTGTGCATGGCCGCAAATAGGTATCCGAACATTCGGGCGGCTTTAGCTTGGCAGCCTGAGATAGCTCGCTTAGCTCGGGCTCATAATGATGCTAACATCCTCTGTTTGCCCGGTCGCTTTCTACCCCCTGAAGAAGCGGAACAGGTAGTAGCTGTGTTTCTAACAACTCCTTTTGAAGGAGGTAGGCATTTGCGTCGTATCTCAGCGCTCAACCCCCCTTCACATGTTTAGAAATTTCCTGAAAATAAAAGCATTAGGGGTGCTCTTAGCCCAAGCCCCTCACAAGACTCTCCTGAACTACCTTGCCTCAGACTCTCTCTCTGTAGATACGACTACCTTTGGGCAAATTGCCCAGCTGGTTTCTTCGGCGGAGATGATGGCTCATATCTACTTTTTAGCGAGTGATCCTTTACAGGGGCGTGAAGCCGGTACGACTTCTGAAAAGGTAGCAGCGGCTTATCTAATAGCCCAACATCGCCGCTTTGGGAATAAGCCCCTTTTACGTAACACTTATTTGCATACCTTTCCCCTTAGGCGAGAAAGAGTCTTGCCTCAGCAAAACCGCAAACGCTCTAATAAGCTACGTCTCTCTGTCATATATGACACTTTACAAGCATGGAATGTCCTTGCCATGCGGGAAGGCTCCAAGTACCCAAATGAGTA
>JANXCJ010000006.1 GCA_025060275.1 Bacteroidia bacterium
CATGAAGGAAGCATGAACCTGATGAAAGGATCGGCTCTGAAGGGAGAGGTGGGCAGGTGAATGCCATGCAGCTAAGGGAAGGGGAATAGCCCAAAAAGCTTGGTTGAGGGCCAGATTCCGTAGTAGATAGGCGTAATTCTCTGGATCGGGTTCCATCAAAATGACTTGGGTGGAATGGGGCATAAAGCTGCGTTGGACGAGGCTCCAATATCCCCTGTGAGCTCCAATGTCAAATCCAATCCGACTGGTGGCAAGTCGTTCAAGCCATGAGGTGGGGATGTCCTCATGCTGCCTACCCCGAATCCATGTCAGCCCGAGGCTATCCATCCAGACTTTTCCTTGCCAGCAGTAGAAGCGCCCTTCCAAAGAAAATGGCCAGCGATACCAATGCCGGTGTGGATTCTGCATAAGAAACTGCCATACCTTTTCAGGGGTCTCCTTCAGGCGCCACCCATGCTACCACTGCCTCAACCGCCAAATCGTCCCATTGATCCAGAGCGCTAAAGTATCCATCCATCGCTCACCTCTTATCTCTAACCATCTTTTTATCATCTCCTTCAAGGTAGATACTGGAGCAGCCCAGATTGTTCCCTTAGCATGGACTTAGCTTTTGTTTTCTTTCCTTATCAGCTCCTTCTTTATCCAGCCGTAAGGAGCTACATACTCGAAACGGGTTTCTAATTGGGTCAGGTAGCTCCGGGCTTCACAGGACAGCCGTACTCTTCCTGGGTGTCCTCGGCGGCTGATGAAAACTGCTTGAGCTGTGGAGTCTGCAAGGAGCTGGTCTATGCCGATCCGAGTATGACCAGGCGTGTAGAGCTGGTAGAATCGCATAGTAAGATAGCAAGTGGGCGAGCGGCGTGTTACGGCTGTATCACATTTGCCTAAGTAATCTCCATACCGATACTCTGGATAGAAGTAGGGGGTCGTGCCTGCGGGTCCAAGCCATATTTTTCCAGTCGGCTGGAGCTTCAGCTCCTCAAGAGGAAATGGCACAAACACGGAAAATACATTGGAGACGCTACTTGTTGTTAGCGGCTTCACGTATGGACTGATTGTAGAAAGCAGAGACCATCTATTGCTGATTCCTGCGGAAATGCCGAGTAGAAGACCTATTCGCACCCATCTTGTCCATTTCTCCAAGGCAAATGCCGCCAATCCTGTCAAGGCTAAATAACTCTGGGCTAAGTATCGGTTACTCAAAGGGGCACTTTCCCATGCATCGCCGCCAACATATACAGTATATGCACAGACGCTCCCAGCTAAAACAATCGCTAAAAGGGAGAGGTCATGACGGCGACCCAAGCGATGGGCTCCATATGCAGCCAGAGCCCAAAGAGGCATATTGGTGCCAATGCTGCCTCCTAATGTAGCCAATCCGTTCGCTATTCGGAGGACAAAGGGAATCGACGCTACCTTGAGTTGGTAGGTGTTGGGTAGTAGAGCTTTATAATACATCCAACGCCCTATCGTCAGCAGGGTCAAGGTCAAAAGGATGACCAAAGAGAGAGAAAAGAGCGAACTCCATTTTCTTGTTCTATAGGCCCAAAAAAGCCCAATAGAGAAAGCAGGTATTAGAAAGTCCATTCGCAGAAGAAGTCCGATAGCGGTAGCGAGAAGGGCTTTCCAGTCGGGAGCTGGACTTTGCGCCGCCTTGAAGCTGAGGTAGGCTATCAGTGTCAGGATTGCACCAGTCTCTAATCCCATGAAGTGCCATAGGGTGAGGGGTGGGAAGAGAGCTATGATCCAGCTTGCGAGCGAGGTGGTACTTGGAGGTAGATAAAGCGAAAAAAGCCGTCTTGTATAGACAAACTGAAAAGAAAGCGTGATGAATCCAGTGAGAATGATGGGTAGGGCTATAATATCTCTGGGTATGCCCCAGAGATGCCAGAATGCCATATAAAGTACCCAGAGGGGATTTGTAAAGCCTTCTACTTTATCAGCTCCACAGTACCATACAAGGCCGCATCCTTGGACCATACTACGGGCGTAGTTCATAGAGATCATGGCATCATCTGTTAGAAGAAAGCGAAGGAAGCGCCCATTTTCATCTCTCTGAGTGAGAAAAAAGAAAATAAACCAGGAGCCTATCAGAAAAGCTGTGAGGAGGGATAGCCTAAAACTGGAGAAAAACCTTTGCATGCAGCATAAAGATAGACTATACCGGCGCTCTTTGATGTATTTACTTTGATAGGTCTATAGCGATTTATGTGGAGAAAGGGGGTAACCAGTTCGTGCGCGTTAGGACTGAATAAAACTCTTACTTCCTTCTAAATACACTTAGCTTGTAGGCCTGTATTGAGGTATTAGTGAAAAACGTTTGTAAGCTATTTGATTGTATTATTATCCAGAGGGACTTCAGTTGCAGTGGGACTACTTAGTTTTCCTATAGCCAGCTGCATATTAGAGTCTTTCAGCATCGCTAACGCTTCAAGGAAGAAAAAGCCCCATCTTAGTCCACCCATGCCAACAAGGCCCTCAGTGAAGCTACCTCTATTCCGTACCGAGCATATAGATCATACAAGTTTAGAAGAGCATTAAATGCCTCTCGCTCGCGTCTATTGACAATAAAAAGATCACTCTCCCCTGCTCGGAAACGCTCTATCTCTATCTGAACTAACTCAATAGAGCTTGAGGTTACTTCTTGCTGAATTTGAATTTGTCTCCATAGAGAGTCTATGACCCCTAGTTGACTTAGGGCTTTATTGTATAGGGAGCGTGCTTCATATGCTTGCTCCCAAGATAGCTGCTGGATAAGGAGACGGGCTTCCAGAAGATCACCCCGTGCTTCTCTGAGATAAAGAGGAAGAGTGAAACTCAAGCCGAACTTGAAGTTGGTTGTAAAAGGATGATTCCAACCGGTATATAGGTATGCTGGATCTCGTAAAAAGAGATATTCCATTTGGAGGCGAGGGCGAAGGCGTTCTGCTGCCCATTTGCGTTCTACTTCTGCTATCTGGCGCTTGAGAGAATATAACTTAAGCTTAGGATGGGAGGCTATGAGGCTATCCCAATTTGAGCGGGGTATATAGGGTATCAAAGAGTCGGGTTGGAAACGCTCTAGAAATTGCTCGCTGGGGATTTCCTCCTGCCAAAGGTGTCTCTGAAGAAGAAGAGCTTTCTTGAGCAAGTCAGCTTGGGCTGAGAGGAGGGCCTGCTTTCTTATGCCTACTTCTACATATGCTTCTAGAGTCTCTGCTCGGGTGGCTTCACCTTGCATGAGAGCCTCACGAAGAAATCTGAGACGATTTTGGGCTACTTCAAGTTGCTGAGCATAGACTTTTGCCTTGTAATAAGCTGCAAACCATCCCCAATAATCTTGCTCTACTTCCAAGAGCACTGCCGCCAGAGCTATTTGTCTCTCATATGGAGCCATCTTAGCGTAGAGTAGAGCTTTCTGGATAGCTGCTCTCCGGTAATCTATAAATAGCCCTTGTCCTAAAGGTATGCTTAGCCCTGCCCCTAATAACCCTTGCGAAGGTGTGGCGTCCTCTGGATTTAGGGAAAAACCGCCAGTATTTTCATATAAACCTTTTATATCAAGTCCATTCCATATCGGCACTTTCAGCTCAGAAGAAAAAAGGGTATAGTAGAGCTGATTTTTGAAGTTTTTTTCTAAGTAGCTTCCTGTGAGAAGGGGGTCCCACACACCTCTGGTGGAAGTAAGCTGAGCCTCCGCAAGAGAGGGTATCAATCTAATCGCCCGAGTGAGTGGATGCTTCTCTAAAACATGCCTATATACCTCAGGAAGCGACAGAACCTCCTGAAGCCATATTAGGAGGGAAGTGAGGAGGAGCATATTTTACTTTTTGCTTTCCTTTTGGCTTTGGGGGGAGGATGAGAATTGTGGAATCATATCTGGTGGGAAGCCATTAATCTGCCGCCATATTTCATACCAGATGGGTACGTCACTTAGTAGAAACCAGCCTCGTGCGCCTCCACCTAGTCTTAGTAGTGTAGGCCACTTCTCCTCTGCTGGATCAGGTATGACAAGAACACGAAAGAAGCCTGTACCCATATCTACATAGTCTATTGTTGCCACGCGTCCAGCAAAAGTTCCAAAGCTCAAGTTGGGCCAACCTGAAAAGACAAAGGCAGGCCAACCGTCAAACTGTAGGCGAACTGGGGTTCCTTTTTGTAGTAAAGCCACATCTAAGGGTCGTACATATAACTCCACTGCTAACTTGTAGGCTGCAGGCATGAAGACTGCCAGTGGTTCTCCTTCCTTGATTACTTCTCCTACACCTGTTTTTATTGCCCTTACTACATAGCCGTCTTGTGGAGCCAGTATAGCGTAGAAGCCTCTTCTGACGTCTATGTTAGCGATTTCATTTCTTAGTTTGGCTATCTCTCCTTCTGTTTCATATAGATAGCTTTCGGTACTTCTAAGGTCAGCTTCTACTTTAGCTATTTTCTCGGCGTAGTCTGCTTTGATTACAGCAATCTGGATTTCGGCATTTAGCACATCAGCTTGACTTGCATTTAGCCGGTTTTGGGCTGCGATGAGTTTCGCTTGGGCTTCTTGGAAACGCATTTGACGAGTTTGCAGCTCTGTCAGGGAGCGTAGTTTTTGTAGATATAAGGACTCCTGGCGCGCATATTGATTCTCAGCGAGAGCGTATTCTACTTGAGCGGCTTTTAGAGCGGCACTATCTGCTTCATAACGCAGACGAGCTTGAATAAGCATATTCTGAGCACGTGCTAAACTGCCATCCCGAGCTTTGTATAATGCGTCTCTTTGCATTCTTAGAGCTACTATCTTTTCTTGTTGGGCTTTTGCGATATTCTCTTTTGCTTGCAGTTGTTCACGAAGGCGCAGGGGTAAATTAGGGTCTAAGTAGTAATCTTTTATCTCGCCTATCAATAGCAGCGTATCCCCAGCTTTTACAAGGTCTCCTTCACGGACGTACCACTGCAGAATCCGCCCAGCTATCATACTATGAAGGGTCTGGGGACGCACATCGGGCGTGAAAGAAGTAACCTTCCCTACAGCAGATATATTTTGGGTCCATTTCATGAAGAGGAAGCCTAAAAAGAACAGGCTAAGAATTCCTATGCCTCGGAGACCCCGACGTACCCATATAGGAGGTTCTATAGTTCTTCCAATCGCATATCCTACTTCATCTATGCGAGAAGTTCTGAATCCAACAGGTTTCTTAGCCCATGTAATTTTTTTCATGGCCTAAAGAGGTAGGCTTAGTTGCTGCACTTTGAGGGAAGCCGAAAGCCCCATGTAAGGACCAAAGTACCGCAGTTCTCCCTCATAAAAGAAGGCCACTTTATCGCACATTTGCATTACTTGGGGTTCCCGAGAGACTACTAAAGCAGTATAAGGCATTTCTGGTGATAAAATCAGCTCATATATGGAAGCTTTCTGGCTCCACTCTATGGTCGCAAAAATATCATCTACAAAGAGAAGGCTGGGTTTTGTAAGGAGTGCGCGAGCTAAGATGAGTTTGCGCTGATCAATCTCACTAAGAATCCCTCTGCCCTGCGGGGGCAAAACTGTGAAGAAACCTTCTGGGAGCTTTTCAATACTTTCTTTGAGGCCTAAACGATTGCACACGTGCATTACCTCTTCCCAGGAGACATTAGCAGTCCCTAAGGTTAAGTTATCCCATACCCGCGCTTCTATAATCTCTCCTGCTTCTAAGGCGTCTCCTATACGGGAGCGAAGATATAGAAGGTCTATTTGACGCAAGTCTATGCCTGATATGTGAATATCTCCCTCATAATCTCTGTAAAGCCCATAAAGCAAGTATAATAGGGTGCTTTTGCCGCTACCCGCCGGACCTGTTATGCATATCTTTTCTCCTGCGGCTATTTCTAAAGAGACATTCCTTAGCACAAGGTGAGTAGAATACCCTCTTTTGAAGTTTAGCGTAACATCTCTCATAGAAATAGAAAAGGGCTTAGAGGAGGGTAAAGCTATGCCGGACAGCTTCTCGTGAGGAGGAGTAAATATTTGGGTGAGTTTATCCATACCTACTATTGCGTCATAGAGGGCTTCTAAGTTACCTACTAAGTCTTGAACTGCACCTAAAATCAGGAATAGCACTAACTCTGAGGCTACAAACTGCCCCAGACTAATATCTTTCTCTATCACCAACCATGCCCCTGCAATTAGCATAATAAGGGCAATCGCTACTTGATAGAAGAAAAGGAGCCCTTTCTGCACAAGAATCAAACGGAAATAACGCTGACGCGCAGTAAGGTAGCGCTCTTCTAACTCCTGTGTGCGTCTGTATAAAATAGGTGGGAAGCCTGCTACTTTGAAGGTTAGGAGAGCTCTTGCGAGCTCTTCTAACCAGCTAGCCATGCGATATTTCTCGTCAGAGACAGCCTTTTTCTTATGATAGGTAGGGGAAAAAGTTAGGTATAAGAAAACTCCCACTATTGCTGTAAGTATGAGTATAGAAAAAGCAAGAGCCTCTGCATATACAGAGAGCAGTATTACACCAAAAAGGATAGTGAGAAGGTCTGCTGGTACGTTCAGAAGCAACTTTGCGAGGTTTTTCTCTAGTGTGAAGATTTCAAAATAGCGATTGATGAGGGCGGGAAGGTTCTCCCGAATTACCGCTGGAAATACCCACCGCGGCACATGATAGACAATCTCTAATGTAGAATGGAGGAATAAGCGTCGCTGGAGGTGCTCAATCAGGATATATTGCCCTATACGCACTAGGGCAGCTGTGGTCAGCACAAAGCCAGCCAGAATAATTAACGTAGTCAGCCCTGTAACCCACTGAAGCGTTTGAATGTAAGTATAGATTGCCTGGACAATTACAGGAACTAAAAAATTGGCTCCTCCAGATACGGCTGCATACAGGTAGATATATGCTACTATGCGACTCTCAGCGGAGAAAAGACGCGTAAGCTTTCCTAAGGGCTTGGTAATCTCAGCAGAGAAGGGAGAGGGATAGAACCCCCGCGGTACGACAATATACATGTAGGCATCCTCCCCTAAACCTTTCTGTAGGAGCTCTTCAGGGCGAAAGCGGCCTAAGAAGCGTTCATCCCTCCAGAGATACCATTCAATCCCTTCTGTAGGAATAGTAAGATAGAACTGTCCCCAGTCGCGCCTTACGAGAATGAGTGGCAGTCTGCGCGCTTGAAGATATTCAAAAAGTACCTCACGAGAAAAAGCATGGGAGAATGCTATAAGATTTGCTTCCCCTAAATACTCTTGGAGCGCATCATAGGAACGGGGCCAGATCATCCCCTCCTGGGCAGTCCCTACATATTCCTGCTTATAAAACTCGCTTAATGCCTGGAGATAAACGCGCACGCTTCAGGCTAATTTTTCAGCTATCTTTTTCTGCACTTCACGAGGGTCAGCCCGACCACCAGAACGGCGAACCACCTGCCCTACAAAGAAACCTAAAAGCCCCTTTTTACCCTTCTTATATACCTCTACCTTATCCGCATTTTCGGTAAGAACCTCTTCAATCCACCTTTCTATAGTTGTCTCATCCTTCAAAAGGAGCAAGTTTTTCTCTTGGGCGAGGTACATAGGGTCTAACTCAGGGTTACATATCAGTGTGGGAAATAGTTCTTCTCTTGCAATATTTAGGCTAATGTAGCCCTCTTCAACTAAACTTATAAGTCTGGATAGTTGGGTCGGTGGAAGGGGAAAGTCTTCCATGGGAATAGCCTTCTGGTTTAGATACGCTCGTATGGGTCCATTAATCCAGGAGGCTGCTACTTTGGGCATTATCCCTTCTTTCAGTAGGGCAGAAAAATATTCCGCATAAGGACGGTCCTCTGTGAGAAGGGTAGCTTCTTCCATAGTGAGTTGATACTCGTCTATCATTTTTTCAAAAAGCACATCAGGTAGTTCAGGCATACTGGCTGTCCACTGCTCAAGAAGGGTCTGAGATAGGCGAATAGGAGGGAGATCAGGCTCTGGAAAGTATCTATAATCATCGGCTGTCTCTTTTTCCCGTAGGGGCACTGTCTGGGTCCCATCCCATGTGCGTGTCTCCCGCAGTACTGGCTGTCCCCTTTCTAAAAGGGCTACTTGCCGTGAAAATTCGTATTCCAGGGCTTTGCCTAAGGCACTGATAGAGTTGAGGTTCTTTATTTCTACTCGGGTACCGAAGGTCATCTGACCCACCGGGCGCACAGATATATTAGCATCGCAGCGTAGGCTACCCTCTTCCATGTTTCCATCACAGATTCCTAAGAATCGTACTAATCTCCGAATATAATTTAGGTAAGTCATCGCTTGCTGGGGTGTCCGAATATCTGGCTTAGATACAATCTCTACAAGGCCAATACCAGCCCGATTGAAGTCTATGAGAGTGTCAAAGGGGTCTTGGTCATGAAGGCTCTTAGCTGTGTCTTCCTCTAGCTGGAGTCTTTCTATTCCTATGCGATGTTTAGTGCCGTCTGGAAGATTTATCCATACTACACCTTCTCGAGCTACAGGAGCAGCCTCCTGAGTAATCTGGTATCCTTTCGGCAAATCGGGATAAAAGTAATTTTTGCGAGAAAAGTAGAATTCTTGGGCAATCTCACAGTGGAGAGCTATGCCCAGACGAACTACCGCCTCTAAACACTTTTCATTCAATACAGGCAAAGTGCCCGGGTAACCGAGAGATATTACAGATATGAAGCGATTAGGGCGCTCTCCGAAGGTTACTGCCTCGGGAGCAAATATTTTCGCAGCAGTCTGAAGTTGGGCATGTACCTCTAGCCCTACTACCATCTCATAAGCCACGAGGCAAAGATAACATTACAGGGGTAGCGAGAAAAAGATAAAACATGCAAGTTAGCCCATCTGTAGCAGGTTCTGCATATACAGGTTTGAGCAAAGTCTATGGTGCGGAGTCATCACAAGGCTTTTCCGCGGGTATAAAGGAGTATCCCCTAGAAAATATTAGCAGGTGGGTTTGCCTTCTTTTTGGGGAAGCTCTGCTACTTGATACTTGAATTACCTCTTGTATTATATTTCTGCCGCTTTAGCCTTGCGGTCTCTTTCAGGTCTGTGTGTAGCTGTATCGGGACCTATGGTTATCTTCAGAGAGGCTAAGTTTGGGTGGATTTCAGGTGAGCTTGTATGGATTAGAAAAATAGCTAATTCAAATAGCGGCTTTTTCTTTTTCTTTCAGGTAGGTAGAAGCTTTTTCTGAGTCGTAATCCTCCTCCTTGGGTGGAAGTTCCTGCCACTCCTCCCATGAAAGTCTGCCTGCTGAAGCCTTCAATCTCTACTTGTAGTTGGGTGGGCTGTGAGAGTTGGCGAGGAAGGAGGCGATAGCGGGCTGAAAGGTTACCCAGGGAGGCGTTTGTCTGTCCGGGCGCAACTACCACCCCATCACGCTCCAATACAAACCGTTGCCCTATAGAAAGACGCAGTTGAGCAGAGAGTTCATTCCACTGTCCCAGTGAGAGCGCTACGCCTACTTGACTGCCCAAGGTCTGGCTAACCCAACCTGTTAGCTGAGAAGAAATGAATTCTGCAAGGGTGGAACTAACGCCTGAGCTTACCTGTTGAGAGCCCCACCCCTGATCCAGGGGTACAAAACTGCCGAACACTAGTAGTGCAAATACCTGCCTATTCCGCTCCAGCTCGTCTGTGACTAAGCGCTGAAGGAAAATGTTGATTGTCGGTGTAGGGCTGCCTGAGAAAGAAGGAATATCTAGCTGAAAGTTCATGGTAGGTGCGAGAAGGCTGCCTCTTAGAAAAACTCGCAGCTCTACTGGGACAGTACTAGTGAAACTCGTGTCTATCACCCGCAGAGAAGTAACTGTGCGATACACAGCCGTTAGGTTCATCTGCCCTTCATATAAGTCCCCATCCCAGCTAATTGTGCCTCCGGCTTCCAGCGAAAGTTTCTTAGAAGCAATTCCTTGAAGATTGACTTGATATTCTCCGCTATAGATTTCATACGAGCCGGATAGGCTGATTTCTCCATATCTATTTATGCTAAAGAGGAGATTAGCCACGCCTTGGGCTACCACTTCATCACCTGATCTCTCATCAAAGATGAGACGAAAACGAGTCTTTGGACCTGAACGAAGGGCTACCCTTACTTCTAAGCCTTCTGGTGCTTGAGGGGGACTACTCGGGGCTTTCTCTTGCAGCTCCTGTTTTTTCTCCTGTGCGGCAAACCTAACATGAGACATACCCTCACTACGCTCATAGGTCTGAAGGGGAAGGGTAAGGTCAGTCGTTTCTGCAAAGCGAAGCTCCCCTCTTAGGTATGGGGCATGCCAAGGGCCTACTAATGAAAGAGTCCCCCCGTCTAACTCTACTCGCCCATATAAATATGCGTCAGTGTTAGGAGGTGTGGCTGCAAGTAGGAAAGGAGATTCTCGTACTTGCATGTCAATGGCAAGGTAGGGGTTTCGCCAATCTGAAAGTCCGATAAAACCTGAAACTAAGATAAGATTTCCTCTAACCTCTTTTAGCATTACATCAGGTAAGTAGAGAGTATCTCCTCGCAGTAGGAGGTTCCCTTCTACCGTATATGTCATTCGTACGAGAGGTACATAGAAGCTTACCTCATCACAGAATATTTCACCTCGCATTCGGGGAGAGGAAGGGTGCCCATGTAGCACGATTAGTTGAGAGCGTAAGAAACCTTTAGGACTTCGCAAATACTCTCCCAAAAAAGGAGAGAGCCACACTGCAGGTATCTTCAATCCTCGCAGCTCTACATATAAAGGGGATAAACTATCAGAGATAACATAATGTCCCTTTGCGTTAACGAATGTTTTATTCCCTTCAGTGAGCCAGGTAGTAAAATAAATAGAATCTCCTTGAAGGCGTCCCTCTGCTAAAAATTGAGGATAAGGTTGAGCCTTATAAGCTAAAGAGTCCAGTCTCAGGAAAAATCGTGGAGAGCCCCGATAAGACTCCCACCGAAAGTTTAAGTATCCTCCAACCTCTTCCGAATAGCCTAGCAAGCCTATTATCCCCTGTATAGGTAAATGCTCTAATTCCGCTAAGAGTAAGAAGGGGTCTCGCCTAAGATAGGCAGAGGCTCCCTGCGTTTCTAAGCGTAACCCTTCTGCCAGCCACTCTCCATCTAATCCTATTTGAACAGGACCTAAGCTATGCAAACTCCATTTATGGTCGGCGAAGGATATGAAAGAGGTCCTTTCAAGAAAAGCCAGCTGTATTGGCATGTTTCCTCTTTCCCAGGACCATCTCGCAAAGAGATTCAAAGTGTCTTGCCTTTCCCCAAAGGCTGTAGCCATCTCTAACTTTCCTTCTTTTAGGGAGCCATTCAAGGAGAGATTGAGATTCTTATAGGATAAATAAGATTCTCCTAACTTGGAATAGAGCCTCATTTCCCCGCCGAGTGTATCGCTGTCAGATAGATGCAAAGTGAGAATAGAAGCCCCTATGCTAAAATTCTCAATCACGAGGCTGTCCCACTCAGCATGGAGAGTTATGGCGATGGTTTTGTCAGATAATTTAGACCAGCTTGCTTCTATTACGGCACTCTGAGCTTGCTGTATAAAAGAAACCCCTGCTACATGAAGCCATGTAGGCGAACTAATAGCTATGCGCAAAGCCAATTCTCCCTCTTCGGTAGGGTTTCCTATACCTTTTTCCCATAGCCCTTGCTTGTGCCACTTCTCCCACTTGTCAAGCCAACTAAGTAGAGCTTCTTTCCAGTTTGCTCCTCCTTTTATCCAGACTAACAAGTCTGGACCCTTAAGCTCGTATCGCTCTCCTTTGCTGCTTTCTATGCTGAGGCTTCCAAGGAAATACTTACTCTCTCCTTTCTCCCAGTGTAAGGAGTCTATTTGAATTCTTCCTTCTCCCCCCTTCCATAATATGCCGCTGCCATGCAGCCGAAAATTACCCGATAGAGCTCCTTCTGAACCCCAAAGGGCTGCTTGTAGTCCTTGAAACTTACCTAACCCCTTGTAGGCTCCACCTTCTGTTAGAGAAATTTCTCCCTCATAAAATACCTCTCCATAAGAAGTTTTCAGATCAGCGCTGCCCCTAAACTCTTTTTGCTGTACTCTACCATCGCACCACAGTGATACGTTTTCTTTATTTTGGTAGATAGCTGAAAGGGAGGCTCTAAGTTCGGCATGTAACTTGTCCCATGAGAAGTTTTCACCCCTCACTTGGAAAGTCCCTGTAAGCTGGCTGATAGGGCTTTGCAGAAAAAGGGTCTGTGTGTCCCAGTTTTCACATGTTCCACTTAGTTCGTATTTCCAGCTTGTGTCTCGCGAAAGAGTGGTTGATAGATTTAGTTTATTTTCTATCTGAATGACAGCTTCATAGTAACTGAGGGTGCCGCGATGAGAGCCTTTGACTCGCCATGCTGTATCTTTATTGATAATGTCAGGGAATGCTACAGCGGGTACATGCTGCTCCACATCCCTTAAGGACAAAGCTGCTTCTTGTATAGACACCTCCCAGTGCATGTGTTGGGGGTGAGCGTAATGGTATATCTCTCCTTCTCCTTCTATATACTTTCCCTTCCCAATTTCTATGTGAAACGAAGAAGCATGCAGCCGATATAAGTCTCCTACCAAATCTAATGCTATATTCCATCTACCTGAGATAGGCACTGAATCTCCTATGAAGGCGTATAGCTCTCTCCAGTCTAGGGTGCCTCCTAGTTGAGCTACAAATAGTTTCGTTTCAGTGTTCCGAAAGAGCTTATCTAAGCCTTCTTTGGGGAAATGCCCCTGACCTTGCAGGTGAGTGTAGGGGAGGTGTAAGTCTAAGTGGGAAATAAGAGTGCTATTTGTATCTGCTTCCAGGACTAAGGAAAGACGATTGATACGGACACTACTCTGTTTTTCTCTCAGGGTCAGCTCCTTCAAAGAAGCAAAAAGATGTCCCTCACTTTCCCATTCTACTTCTGCTTGGAATGAGATAGAGTCTAGCCAGAGATTAGCATATCTAAGGTACCGTGGAGAAGGGAGCAAATTAGCCTCTGCTTCAGTAGAGTCGCGCCATCTAAAAGTTCCCTTGATGCATCTGAGTTGTGCTAAGCTGATTTTCCAGGGAGAGGGGGAGGAAGGGGTAGTATCAGAGGGAAAAAGGCGATCCACATTGGTGAGTCCTGAGTGTTTCTCCTTGTAGATATACACATCAGGCGCGAGAAAGTCCAGAGAAGTGACAGGAATGCGTAAGTTGCCTTTCCAGAAGCCTCTCCAAAAGGCTGAAGGTAGCCAGCTTAGCTGGACTTCTTCCACTTTTAGAAAAGGCAGACAGTTTTTATCGTAGATCACTAGTCCTTCAATAGTGAGATGAGCTACTCCGCTCAGTCGTATATGCCTTAGCTCAACATCCGTTTCTAACAGGGTTTGAAGTAGGGTGAGTGTTTCTCGCCGAAAGAGGGTTTGACCAGGGGGCCAGGCGAGAAAAAGGGCTACAACCCCCAATAACATGCTCCACAAGAGCAAAAGCGCAGACGCTATCCAGAAAAGACCCTTTCCTATCCATTTGAGCCGTGCCCAGAGCCGGACTCGAACCGGCACGGAGTTGCCTCCACCAGTTTTTGAGACTGGCGCGTCTACCGATTCCGCCATCTGGGCCTCTCTGCAAATATACATACTGGCAGAGTACTGCCATAACTTTGCTATATGCGTTTGCTTATAGGCGCGATAGGCGTGGGACTGCTTCTTACTTTCCTGGTCCTTAGTCTAGGGAAGGAGCTCACGATATATACAGACTTCCAAACAGCTGCCCAAAATCCCGGTCGCACTTACCACATAGTGGCAGAGTGGATAAGCAGGGACAAAAGCTACTATGATCCTACTTCTGATACTTTTTGGTTTTTGGCAAGAGATACGCTGGGGGCAGTTCGGTGGGTGCGTTATCCGGACCCTAAGCCTATCAACTTTGAAGCTGCTTCACGGGTGGTGCTAATAGGCGCATATCAGGATACCTTCTTTCACGCTGAGAAGATTCTCATGAAGTGTCCTTCTAAGTACAAAGAAGAGAAACCCCTGAGCACCCCCTTGTGAGGTCCGTTTGGATAACAGGCGCTTCTTCCGGTATAGGGGAAGCCTTAGCTAAGGTTTTTGCCCAGCAGGGCTGGAATGTTCTAGCCCAAGCTCGTAGAAAGGAGAGATTAGAGGGATTAGCCAAGTTATTCCCCGAACGGATTGTGCCTTTCGTAGGAGATGTGCGGGATTATGCTACATGCGAGGCAGCTGTTCAAGCCGCAATTCACCATTTCGGCTCCTTGAATGCTGTAATCGCAAATGCAGGAATTTCTCACAGAGCTACGGTGGGAGAGGTATCTTTAGAGGTCCTTAGAGAAGTGATGGAAGTAAATTTCTGGGGTGCCGTACATGCGATAAAGGCTTCCCTTCCTTTTATTTATCAGCAGCGGGGGTGGATTGTAGGGGTCTCTTCTATAGCGGGCTTTCGGGGCCTACCAGCTCGGAGTGGGTATAGCGCTTCTAAATTTGCTTTGAATGGCTTCCTGGAATCTTTGCGTACTGAACTGAGAGGGTCAGGCGTATCTGTTCTTATCGCAGCTCCCGGCTTTACTCGGAGTGAAATAAGGCAGAAAGCTCTTAATGCGAAAGGTCTTCCCCAGCAGGAAAGTCCCTTACCCGAACACAGGCTCATGGCCCCGGAAGTAGTGGCTACTCAGATTTATTATGCGATGATGCGGCAGAAAAAATATCTCATTCTCACCTCGCAGGGGCGCTTCACCGTGTGGCTCAATCGTTTCTTTCCAAGCTTGATGGACAAACTGGTATATGCTTACTTCAAAAAGGAGACAGGCGCATCCTTCTGACTTAGCGTAAGCCCTTATATTTGAGCTATGCAAACTCTTCAGCTTCTCAGAGAAAGCCTCGCTGAAGAAGTATTAGAAGCACGCATAGACCGGGGTGAACTTACCCTCCAAGTAGAGCGGGTAAAACATAAAGCGTTACTACGACTTTTGAAGGAAAAATACAAGTTTGACTACTTAGTGGATATAGGGGCGATAGACCACTTTGAGGAAGGGCTACGATTTGAGGTAGTATATAACTTAGTGAATCTACAAGACCGAGTGAGAGTACGTGTAAAGGTACGCATTCCTGAAGCGGATCCTACTTTGGAGACAGTTACAGACCTGTGGCCGGGGGCAGCCTGGCATGAGAGAGAGGCTTATGATATGATGGGTATTCGCTTTTTAGGACATCCGGACCTGCGCCGCATTTACTTGCCTGAGGATTTTCCTTATTTCCCCCTTAGGAAAGAGTTTCCGCTTTTAGGGATTCCTAACTCCCTTCCCCTGCCACCTAAGGAGCCCCCCAAGCCTTACTTGTAGTCTGCATGAACCAGCGGCAGCGCATTTTAGAAGCAGCTATAGAACTCTTCGGTCAAAAGGGGTACGAGCGTGTAAGCCTGCGTCAGCTGGCCCAAGCAGTGGGGCTTACACCTCCCACACTCTACCACTACTTTCCTACTAAGGAAGCACTTTTAGAAACCCTTGCTCACCAGGTCGCTGAGAAATTTGAGTTAGCTACTGCAGGGATAGCAGAGAGCAACTGGGAGGTCACGCATAAGTTAGAGCGCTTCTGTGAAGCACATCTTATTGCGCTTCTGGAAAAGCCTTTGCAGGCTACTATCTTTCTCAGAGAGGCTCCGCAGCATCTCTCTGAACCGCAGCGTTCAGCCTTCCTTACTCGCCAGAGGCAGTATGAGAGTCGGGTTGAGCGCATTTTAGAAGAAGGTCTCCAGAAGAATCTCTTTCGGGAAATAGAGCCGCGCTTCGTAGCGGTATCTCTCTTAGCCGCTCTCAATGCTACGGCTACTTGGTACCAGCCAGGCGGTCCTATGAAGCCCGTAGAAATAGGTAATAAGATTGCTGAGATTTTTATTAGAGGGCTAATTCGCTCCTGGTGAGCCTAAGCCCCTAATTCACTGCTACATGTATTTTTGACTAACTTTAGGGGGTGTCCCTCATAGCTAAAGAAGCTATCCCTGACCTGCCGGGTGTGTATAAGTTCCTAAATGCTAAAGGAGAAGTCATATATGTAGGAAAAGCTCGCAATCTTCGCAAACGCGTCCTCAGCTATTTCTCCAAGGCTGAGGAGCCGACCTGTGATTATAAAACTCGTACTCTTGTACACTACACTGCCAATGTAGAATGGATTATAACAGAGACGGAATGGGATGCACTCCTTTTAGAAAACAACCTTATCAAGCATTACAAGCCTCGCTTTAATGTACTTCTCAAGGATGGCAAAACCTATCCTTACTTGTGCATTACGAGTGAGCCCTACCCTAGATTGCTTTTTCTACGCCAGAAGCTATATTCCCATGCCAAATATTATGGCCCCTTTCCCGGCGGAGGCATGCTGCGGACTCTTTTAGAGCTTTTTCGTACGCTTTATAAGCTAAGAGACTGTGATCTGAAGCTATCGCCTGAAGCTGTGGCGGCGGGGCGCTTTCGTGCATGTGTGAAGTACCATATCGGCACTTGTGCAGCACCCTGTATCGGAAAGCAATCCCACGAAGACTACTTAAGTGCAGTAGAAGAAGTAAGCCGCCTATTAGAGGGTGAGTGGGAGTTGGTTCTGCAAGAAATAGATAGACAGCGCCAGATGGCTGTGCAGGCACTGGAATTTGAACGGGCACACCTACTCAAAAAACGCATGGAGCAGCTGAGAGCTTATCAACAGCGTAGTATCGTAGTAGATGCAGCACAGGGAGATATAGAAGTTCTGAGTTTTGCAGTAGGGGTAAGGGTGGGAGTTGCTCATCATTTGTCAGTGCGTAGGGGGCGAATCGTAGCAAGTCATACCTATCAATTTGTTGCCCGAGATTGGGAGCTAAGCCCCTCAGAAGTGTTAGAACGGGTAATTGGAGAACTGGCTATTTCTCAGGGAAATGTAGCAAGTCAAATTCTTTTAGATGGGTGGAAGCAGGAAAGCCCACTACCAGAAAGTGATGAATATACCTTTCTTCTACCAAGTAGTCCGGAATGGGAAGAATTAGCAGCTTTATGCCGCAAGACAGCTCTAAACTTAGCGGAGACGAAAAATGCCTTTCTTGCTGGGAAGGCGGAGAAAAAATTAGCAGTTCTCAGAGCCTTACAGGAAGTAGTAGGATTACCTACCCTTCCTCGCCGAATAGAATGCATAGATAATTCACATGTGCAAGGGTCCCATCTTGTCTCAGGTGTAGCTGTGTTTGTGGATGGAGAGCCCCGTCGTAGTGAATATCGCCGTTATATACACGAGGGTATCCCCGTAGGAGATGATTTTGCTGCGATGAGAGCTGTAATCCAGCGACGCTATGCTAAGAGGCTAAAAGAGGGCACAGCACTGCCAGATGTTATCTTGATTGATGGGGGTAAGGGACAGCTCTCGGCGGCTGAGGAGACTCTAAGACGCTTGGGCTTAGACATACCTCTTATGGCTATAGCTAAAAAGAAAGAAGAGATTTTTCTTCCTGGGAGGAAAGAGCCCCTTTACATAGATAGGCGTAGCCCGGAGCTGAGACTTCTTCAACGCCTTAGAGATGAAGCGCACCAAACAGCTGTAGGCTTTCACCGCCAACGCCGTGATGCAGCTACCTTACATACTATGCTTTTAGAAGTGCCCGGAATAGGACAAAAACTAGCCAATAAACTTCTGCAAAGGTTTAGTTCATTAGAGAACCTAAGAAGAGCCCCTATCTCTGAGATAGCTACCTTGATTGGAAAGAAGAGAGCGGAAAAACTATACAATTATCTACAAGATGTCGGCACCTAAGTCTATAGGAGAGCTTATTCAGGCTTTTATTGTAGGTAAGATGAATGAGAAAAACCCGCTGCCCGAAAGCTACCTAAGAGATATGTGGGAGCGGGTAGTGGGGAGAGAAATAGCGACTATTACTCGTAGAATAACATATCGGCGGGGTAATCTCACTATCTACTTAGACGATCCCCTCATACGGAAAGAGCTGAGCTATCACACAGCTCATTTGACAGAACTGCTCCGAGAATACGGGTTGAATGGACTGAAGAGACTAGAAATAAAGTAGGGCCACCAGAGGGTGCCTTTGTCTTATTTGGATTAGGATTGGCTATGCTCTTGTTTTCATAGGGTGGCGGCTTGCCCACCTGCGCAGTTGCTTGAGAGCTATGTCAAAATATTCAGGTAAGGCGGCTTCTATTGTAAGTTTTCTTTTCTCAGTGGGATGCTCAAAAGCTAAGTAGCCCGCATGTAAGAAGATACTCTCTGGGGGATGAAGGGGTCTTTCCGATTCCTTACGGGAAGGTTTATAATGAGGATGAAAGTTTGAAAGGTAGAGCGGCTTCCCTCCATACTTCGTGTCCCCCACGATTGGGAATCCATAATAGGATAGATGGAGACGCACTTGGTGCATGCGTCCTGTAGCAGGTATGCAAACTACCAAAGCATATCCTCTAAAAATTTCAAGGGTGTGAGCTATAGTTAGGGCGGTTTTGCCGTGGTGGGGGTCTATACGGGGAGGATCACTGGAGATGGGTGCTAAAAGCTCAGCTGCTTCAAAGGAGGGCTCTCCCTGTACGAGGGCCCAGTATTTCTTTTCTACGCGATGCTCGGCAAATTGTGCATATAGGTCTCGGAATGTTTTTTCTTCCCATGAAGCCAGAAGGATACCAGAGGTAGGTTTGTCAAGCCGATGCAGTAGGTGCGCTTCTTTGTGAACTTGCTGCCGGATCCAAGCTAAGGCGTCTTGCCCTTTACTTCCTCCTCTTTCGGGCAAACTGGGTATGCCAGCGGGCTTAAGTACCGCTATCAGGTAAGCGTCCTGGTAAACCACCTGCATTTTTTTTGCGTTTTTGCCACTGCCTGAGTATCTTCATAAGATGTTCTCTCTCAGGTACAAGCAGGAGGGGGAGAATTACTTCTACTGCTAAGCTTATATACTCTATTACTTCTTGGATTTGGGCTAAACCTGTACGGCTATGGGAATCTGACTGCACCTCAGGTGAAGGAAGGAGTTCTTTTAGAAGATTCTGAATAGGGGTGATCTCTCTTTCAAATCTTTTCTGGATGATATTTACGGCGATGAGCCAGATATCTCGCTGGGCCGTATAAAGAGCGCGGCGGCTTCCAGCTATCTCAGTCTTAGTAACTAGGCCCCACTCTAATAGCTTTCTCAAGTTAATGCTTACATTTCCGCGGCTAATCTTGAGGATTTGAATGATAGAGTCTGTATCTAGCGGTTCAGGATATATATAGAGTAGGGCAAAGATTTGAGCCATAGTGGGTCCTACTCCCCAGCTGTGTGCTAACCTGCCCCACAGCTCTATAAGTTTGCGTTGGCTTTCGTTTAGGCTTATTCGTTTGGGTTGATACATTTGTAATGATGCGAATGCAAAGGTACAAAAGATGGCTCTTACTCAGTACCTTGTTAGGAGGTTGTAGTACTGATGTGGAGTTGGTTTCGCGTGCTGCCCGAGAGAGGATAGTGGTCTATGGTATTTTACGTACGGATCAAGAAGTGCAATACATTCGGATAGGAAAACTCTTTGTTACGCAGGAGGATGCCGCGGCGTATGCGGCTCGCACAGATTTGAGCGTGTTAGCAGAGGTTACCTTGTCAGATGGGCAGCAAATCTGGCGAGCTATCCCTGAGACAGTTGAGAAAATCCCTTCTCAACCTTTCTATCCTTTTCATGTAGTTTATCGGCTTCCCATGCGTCCAACCCCGAGAAAAACTTACACGCTCTACGTCCATGTACCTCACGACACCCTACTCAATGTGTTTGCTCAAACTACTGTGCCCTCCCCCCCCTACATTGCTAAGCCTGAGACCACAATACTCATCGGCAATCAATATGCTTACCCCTCTATTGATCTGAGAAAAAAGTATGCTATTCAATTTTTCCCTCAGCTGAATAGCCAGCTTCCTTCATTGGCAGGTGGCTATGAGCTGGGCTTTTCCTTCTACTATGGGGAAGTGGTAGGACAGGATACCTTCTGGCACACTTTGCGTATTGGGCCTAGACGAATTGCTCCTACCTCTAATGTCCTTCTTCAGACCTATACGCTTCAGGAGAAAGAATTGTTGAGCACGGCTTATGCTAATCTCAACAACCCTGGCGCTAAATACATCTATGACAATAACCGTTTATCTAAGGCATGGACCCTTTATCTAACAGCTCTGGACACAGCGTTGTACAACTATCTACGCGTAAATGACCCTGCTACTACGGATTTTACTACCGTAAAACCTGAATATACTAATATTCGGGGAGGGCTTGGCGTATTTGGCTCAGCTGCGGTGGCATATCGTCATTTCCGTATAGATAGCTGCTCAGAATATCTCCTTCGTCTGAATGATACCCCCGCTCCTATGGGGCCTTGTAGTTTGGAATAGATGCGACTCCGCTGGATTGTACTGATCCTTAGCTTTCTCATTTTATTCTTCATTGGGGTCTCTTTGTATGCCCGAGTATTAGCTATGCGACTTCTAAGACAGCAACGGGCGCTAGTGCATTTTTATGCGGATGCTCTGAGATATGCGGCGCAGGCCCCGGAGGAGTGTCTGAGAGACTTCTTATGGAGCTATCTTTTTCCTGATAAGCAGGCAGTCTCTCAACTTTTTATTGTACCCTTAGTTCTCACTAGTGAAAAAGGCAAAGTGATTAGTCATAACCTTCACGAGCTTGAGAAAAAGTTACCTACCTCCTCCACCCTTGAAGATTATCTGCCGTTTCTCCATGCGGACACGCTGGCATTTCCCCCTGTAGTGGTGCGCTTTGCGGAGGGGAGATACCTAAAGATATACTATGGCGAGCCTCTTATTCTGCGACAGCTTCGCTGGATGCCTATAGTTAGCTCTGGACTTGTATTTTTAGCTGGGATTATAGGGTTATTTTTTCTTTATACGGCGTATCGCTATAGACAGGATAAGTTATGGGTAGGTTTAGCTAGAGAGACAGCTCATCAATTAGGCACGCCTCTCTCTGGCTTAGTGGGAGCGGTAGAGATTCTGAAGGACTCTCCACACCTTCTACCGCAAATGCTTCCCTTGATGGAATCGGACCTAAAAAGATTGACGGAGATTTCTGACCGTTTCTCAAAGATTGGTTCAGCGCCTTTTCTCACACCTCAACCTATACTACCGCTGGTGCAGGAGGTGGTAGCGTACTTCCAAGCAAAGGTCCCTTCTACTGTTGAATTGCAGGTGCTGGCACCACCTGAGGTAAATCCTTCACTTCCTATAAATAAGATTCTCATCAAGTGGGTAATAGAGAATCTTATTCGGAATAGCTTAGATGCCCTTCCGCCGGAGGGGGGTAAGGTTATAGTGCGGCTAACTATGCGGCGCCACGAGCTATGGATAGATGTAGAAGATACGGGCAAAGGCATTCCTGCTTCGCAATGGGAAGTGGTCTTTCGGCCTGGCTTTTCTACTAAAAGTCGGGGGTGGGGGATAGGATTAAGCCTCTCCAGAAGGATAATAGAGGAGTACCATAAGGGGGAAATTTTCGTGCATCGCAGCGAGATAGGTAAGGGTACTGTTATTCGGATTAGACTTCCACTGAGAAGACGACTTCTTCTGCTTCCTAAGGTGTGGCGGAGTATCTATGTACGCTTGAATAGGTTGCTTAGGACCTCGTAGTTAGCTTCTTTTTTTCCTGCAAGGGCTCAAAAACTTTCGCTATTAGGCTTCTTCTATATTTGCAGAGTGGATTTTTCCGCACTGCGCTTTGTCGTAATGGGTGATGTAATGCTGGATAGGTATCTTTATGGGAAGGTCCAGCGCATCTCGCCTGAAGCACCCGTACCCATTTTGGAGCTAGAAAGAGAAGAGAATCGGTTAGGGGGGGCTGCCAATGTAGCGCTAAATCTGCGTAGCTTGGGCTGCCAGGTCAGCTTAGTAGGTGTAATCGGAGAGGACAGCGCAGGTTCGCTCCTGATGGAAGAAGCCCAAAAGGTGGGCATAGATACTTATGGTATCCTAACAGATGACACTCGCCCTACCACTACCAAAATCCGTCTCATAGCTCAGAAACATCATCTGCTACGAGTAGATAGGGAAAGCCGTACCCTTATGCCCCCCCCTCTTCAAGAAGCTCTTAGATTAAAGCTGCAAAGCCTCATACAAACCCAGCCTCATGCAATCGTCTTGGAAGATTATGATAAAGGTACTCTGCATGAGACTCTTATTCAGTTTGCTATAACTACTGCCCAAAAGTATAATGTACCTATTCTGGTGGACCCTAAGAAAGAGAACTTTTGGCACTATAAGGGGGCAACCCTCTTTAAACCTAATCTGCGTGAATTGGGGGAAGCCCTTCAAATTTCCCTAAGTGAAGCGCCTTTGGAGAAGATTCAAGAAGCTATACATAAGCTAAGAGAACGAATGCTTCATACCTATACAGTAGTTACTCTGAGTGAGCGAGGGGTGGTAGCCTATGGGGAAGAAGAGGGATTCTTGCATTTTCCTGCTCATTACCGAAATATTGTGGATGTATCCGGTGCGGGAGACACGGTAATAAGCGTCTTGGCAGTAAGTCTAGCCATGCAGTTCCCTATTTCCAAAGCTGTGGCCTTAGCTAACCTCGCTGGGGGTTTGGTATGCGAGCATGTGGGGGTTGTGCCCGTACCCAAGGAAATGTGGCTGGATCAGGCTCGTAAATTAGGTCTTTTATGAGTTTTTTCCGAGAGCTTGCCATAGGAGGCTGAGTGCCGTAGCAGTAGCGCGTTGAATAACTACTTCCCTCCCCCCTGAAAAAACGAATCGCTTGGCATAGGTCTCTATTGGAGTGGCGATGCCTATCCATACGGTGCCCACGGGCTTCTCTGCTGAGCCTCCTGTGGGTCCGGCTATTCCTGTAGTAGCTACCCCTACATGAGCATGTAAAGCTTTTCTCACACCTTCTGCCATTTGGAGGGCTGTGGACTCACTTACTGCACCCTCTGTCTGTAGGACCTCGGGCACGACGCCTAAAAGGTCTATTTTAGTGGAATTCGCATAGGCTACTACCCCCCCCTTCAAGACATCTGAGGCACCGGCTACATTTACTACTGAGGCTGTGATATGCCCACCCGTGCAGCTCTCGGCTACTGCTAAGGTGAGACCTCTCTCTCGCAGCTTTTTGATAATACATTCTGCCAGAGAGCCTGCACCTTCGGTATATATGTAAGGCTTTAGGAGAGCGCGTAGCTTTTCTATCTGATTGAAAAATAATTCTCTATCAATCTCTGGAGAAGCTCGCAAATGTAGGCTTACACCCTCCCAAGAAGGGTTATAAGCTAAGTGGATAGAGACCGGTAGATTTGCTTCCCAGGAGGCAATAAGTTCGCTAAGGCGGCTTTCTGTGATACCAGTAGTTTTTATAGTATGTTCAAGAGGGGGTTTGAGGGAGAATCGGTTCTGCAGGTAGGGCTTTAGATGCACATGCCAAATGCTCTGGAGCTCTGCTGGAGGCCCAGGTAGAGCACATATAACCTTTGTGTGCAGGTCCCAATACAAAGCAGGCGCAAGTCCGACAGGATTGAGAAAGAACTTACCTCTCGTAGGTGCAAGCGCATAGCGCTCTATGTAAGGCAGCTTGGAAATGCCACGCTCTCTAAGTGTAGCTTGAAGGTGATTTAGGAGGGATTCGGAGACAGTGAGCTTATCTTCCAATATCTCTGCCCATAGCGTAGCAGTTAGGTCATCTCTTGTATGCCCTAATCCACCAGAAGAAAGAATAAGTTCAGCTCTGCTATGCAGGGCTTCCTGCATTGCTGAACGCAACTTAGCGGAGTCATCAGGTAGTATGCGTATCTCCCCGAGCTGGAAGCCCATCTGGGAAAGTTGCGCAGCTAAGAAAGGTCCGTTTTTATCTGTGAGGCGCCCTTCTGTTAGCTCGCTTCCAATTAGGAGAAGGCATGCCTCAGGAGCGGGCATGTAACTTTTCGTAATCTGCTAAGAACTGGGCTAGACCTTTATCTGTAAGAGGATGATGAAAGAGCTGCTTTAGCACTGCGAAAGGCATAGTCGCAATATCTGCCCCTTCTAGAGCCGCTTGGAGTACGTGCAGGGGATGGCGTACGCTCGCAGCCAGTATCTTCGTCTCAAATCCATAGTTGTCAAAAATCTGTCGTATTTGCCGAATGATTTCCATCCCCTCATGTCCAATATCATCCAGCCTCCCGATGAAAGGACTGACGTAAGTAGCTCCTGCTTTAGCCGCAATCAAAGCCTGCACAGGAGAAAATATGAGGGTACAGTTAGTAGGAATACCCTCCTCTTTTAGGGTATGGAGAGCCTTCACTCCATCAGGAGTAAAAGGTATTTTCACTACGATATTAGGGGCAAGGCTATGAAGGGTTCTTGCTTCGGCTAGCATATCTATGTAAGTTGTTCCGATTACTTCAGCGCTAATGGGCCCCGAGACTACTTGGGCAATTGCTTTGTAGTGAGCTGTAAAGTCTTTTACCCCTGCTTTAGCCATAAGGGATGGGTTGGTAGTAACTCCGTCTAATACTCCCAGAGCAGCTGCCTCTTCAATTTCAGAGAGGAGCGCCGTGTCTATGAAAAACTGCATGCTACAAATTTACAATCTACATTTGGCTTGTGCGAATTGTGATTTTGGGTTCTGCATATCCGTTTAGGGGGGGGTTAGCGATTTACAACGAGCGCCTAGCACAAGAACTGACTCGCCTGGGACATACGGTAAGAATATATACTTTTACTGTACAATACCCACGTTGGCTTTTTCCGGGTAAAACGCAGTTTCGTACAGGTCCTCCCCCGGAGGGTATTGCGATTTATCGGCGGGTACATGCATTCGGACCTTTATCATGGTGGCAAACAGCACAAGAGTTACGAAAGTGGAATCCAGAGCTGGCTCTCGCAAAATTTTGGCTGCCCGTAATGGGCATTAGCTTAGGGAGTACTCTCAAGCTACTCCCTCCTCCGACGGTGCGCTTGACTATCTTGGATAATGTCATACCGCATGAGAAGCGAGTAGGTGATAAGTTCTTCATCCGATACTTTATTAGCGCTGTGGATGGGGCTATCGCTATGAGTAGAGCTGTGGCGAAAGACTGGCAGCTTTTCACGCAAAAGCCGCTCCTCCAGCTCTTTCATCCTTTGTATGACCATTATGGAGAAGCTCTACCTAAAGTAGAGGCTTGTGAAACGCTTGGTCTTGACCCCCAATATCGCTATCTTCTTTTTTTCGGGCTTATACGGGCTTACAAAGGCCTAGACCTTCTTTTAGAGGCATGGCGCTCTGATGAGCTACGCAAATTCACAGATACTAAGCTCCTGATCGCAGGTGAGCTCTATGAACCCTATGAGAAATACCAGCCCTATTTAGAGGCGCCTGAAATGCAGGGAAGGGTAATTTTCCATGAAGGCTTTGTACCGGAGGAAAAGGTACGCTACTATTTCTGTGCTGCAGATGCTATTGTGCAGCCTTATCGCACGGCTACCCAGAGCGGAATAACCCAGATTGCCTATCACTTTGAGAAACCCATGATTGTAACGAATGTAGGGGGGCTTCCTGAGATGGTGCCAGCAGGAGAAGTAGGATTTGTATGTGAGCCTACTACAGTCGCACTCATAGAGAGTATCAGAAAATTCCTTTCTACTCCTTCTCACACTTTCAAGAGTGCACTCCAAGAGCAGAAGAAAAGATACAGTTGGGAGAGTTTTGCCCGAGCTCTCTTGGAATTTACAGCAAATCTAAACCGGTACCCTTCTCGCTGGTTTGGAGGGAGTTAGGTAAGCCTCACAGGTAGGAAACTATGATTGTCTTTCTTTCCCAAAAAAGATGGAGGGAAGGCAATAACTTACCGGGGGGTAATTCAGGTAAAGGATGTATTATTGGAGGACTATACAGTTAGCTGTTTTGGAAAGGTTAGCAGCATGTTGACCCTGAGCGGAACAGAGGCAAAAAACTCATGAACTCAGGGGGGGGTAGAATGAGCTATAAAGATGCCTAGCAAGATGACAGCGTGAATTTTTCATGCCCTTCTGCCTTAGGTCAAGAGGTGCTCTGTGACTATTCAGAAGAGCCTAAGCTTCTAAGTTTTTTACAAGCCCCTTTCTGATTTTCTAAGACTACAATTTCATGATAAAGGCGAGCCGAATGAAGGCGGGACGATTATCTATAGCAGCGCCACCTCCTGTGGAACCGGTACTCCCCCCATGGCTGTGAGAACCAGCAGCGCCTGTAGAGAATGTATAATAAGTAGGGTTTGCACAACTAGGCCAAATATTATCGTCTCCAGTGAATACGCGTCCTGCCAGACTCGCTGCTCCGCCGCAGTTGTCGCTTCCTTCGAAATCTTGTCCGTGGAAAACTGCATAGATATCATGGGTATGGCTCCCATCGGAAAATATGGTGTGAGAATGGGCAGGAAGCTGGGCTATACTAAGGTTATAAAAATGACTTCCTCCTGTAGAACCTAAGGAACCGGCAAGTAGCTAATATGAACCTGTCAGTAAGATTGGGAGTGCCGTTATTGCCATTGCATAGAGCCCATCCTTCTAAGGCGCCTGTACCCAATCCCGTGGCATCAAAACTCCAGGGGCCCGAGTACATGATAATCCCCCCTGGGGGAACAGCAAACCTCCATGTGCCTACGCCATTTGCATCGCTTGTGAGAACTTTTCCATTACCCTCGCTTCCATCTGTGATCCTGACTTTCCCATTCACATGAAGGCGTTGAGTGGGATTGAGTGTGCCTATACCTACGAAACCACAGCAGGATTTATGACTACCTCACCCGGGATACTGGGCTGCCCTCCACTCGCCAGAATGCGAAAGCGGGGAATACAACAGCTTGGATTACCTCCACTTGGATATTCCCACACTTCAAAGGAATTGGGATTCACACCGAAGCCCCCTCCTACTGCAGCAGTGTAGACTGACCACTGGTAGGGGACCCCTCCACTACCCCGATTAATCAGCTCTAATCTG
>JANXCJ010000070.1 GCA_025060275.1 Bacteroidia bacterium
GCTTGTATGAGATAGTTGTTTGGCATTCTCATCATCTTTTTCATGCTCCTCACAGGGGTGTTACTTGGGCTTTAGGGGATATAGAGCGACTGCGTGTGCTTATAGGTAAGCCTGTCGTGGCACATTTTCGGGCTCGGGATATAGCCAGTGGGGGTACAGGCGCCCCTTTAATTCCTAATGCAGACGAGCAGCTTTTCTCCGATTACGAGACTCTCATAAATCTCGGGGGGATTGCCAATATTACCCATTTGCCTACTGGTATTGCTTATGACATTAGTCCCTGTAATCAGCTTTTGAATGCTCTTGCTAAGGATTTAGACCCTACATTAGACTATGACCCAGAGGGGCAGTTTGCTAAGGCGGGCAAATGGATAGCCTCCCTCAGTATGATTTTTGAGAAGCATCCCCACTTTACTAATGCTCCACCTAAATCGTTGGACAATATCACTGTAAAAAGCGATTTCATTGAGCCTTTCCTTGCTTATTCTGCATCTCCCCAGGACAAGCTTCATACAGCTACACGGCTGATAGCTGGAAAAATCTTAGAAGCTCTTCTCCACGTGAAAGCACGAAAATACACCCTTACGGGCGGAGGTGCTTATAATTCCTATCTTGTGTCCGTCTTAGAAAGTCTTACCCATCAGGAGGGCATTGCTTTTATACCTGCTCCCCCTCAGCTTGTTGAGTATCGGGAGAGTATAGGTTTTGGATTTCTAGGGCTACTTAGATGGCTCGGTCATACAAATACTTATGGCAAATGGACAGGGGCTAAGCAAGCCCATAGTAGCGGTAGCCTTAGCTTATAGTCCCCTCTAGAGGGAAAGCCAGCAGAGGATAGGCTATATGTTGGGCGACGTTTTCAGTTATGCTTCCAAAGAGTAGCTGTGCTAAGCCTTTTCGGCTGTGAGTGCCCATTACGAGGAGGTCTGCTTTTTCATTTTCCATAGCTTGCCGTAGACCCTCCTCCACGGAGATATCATTATATACTCGCAAGTTTAAGTTATCATGCTTTACAACTTCTTTGACTTTTTCTAAGAATTTATCTATAGAAGGAGTGTCGTAAAATACATAAGGTGTGTTGACTATCAGGAGAGAAAGGCAAATATCTGTCCAAGGCTTTAGGAACTCTATTGCTTTTTGAACAAAAGGAATAGTTTTATCTTCAAAGATATCCACTGGTATGAGGGCTTTTTTGAAGGGGCTGTAAGTATTGGAGGGATGTACAGCAAGTACAGGTAGGGGACTATTCCGAATAAGCCGTGCTGTATTTGTTCCAAAGAGTCCTCCATGCCAGAGACTCGTAGCGCCTCGCGTGCCAACAGCAATCAGGGTTATGTTGGGGATTTTATCTATATACTGTTCAGGTTTCCACACGGTCAAATCTCCCCATAAATAAGTGAGGACCTTTATGCCTTCGTGGGCTACGGAAGCTGCATATGCCTGGAGGTGTTTTTTTAGCTCGGTGCGGATTCGTAGGTCCATATCTGCATCTACTACGGCTGAGAGTCCACCTTCATACGCTATGCTGGCGTAGGGGCGCTCATATATATGAGCTATATGAATCTCAGCACCTATATGGCGTGCTATTCCGATAGCATATCCGTAAGCATTCCGGGCTACCTCCGAAAAGTCAGTGAGGTGAAGTAGGCTCTTCATTTCACCGCAAAGATACCTTTTTTAGTTATTGCCAAGGGCGTTCTAAGAAGCGGGTATAACCAAAGTGAATAAAAATACGGAAGGGGTTAGGTTGCCTATCATAGTATGAGAGGAAGATACCGAGAGGACCAATAAAGGTTTTATAAAATATGCCACTCATGGCGTAGCGGTATAATGGGGGTATTTCTTGAGGGCTTTTAGGAAAGAGAAGCTCACCTATGGGCTGATTCACATTAGGTAAGCGAAGCCGAAGGAAAGGTTGGTAAAGGATACCTTCTGTCCTGAAGTACAGAGCTTTCATAAGCTGGATGGTAATATGGCCTCCCGCAGCTATGAAAAGCCGATTATAGAACTCTGGAATGAAAAGCGTAGGACTCTCGGGGAAAGGATAAAAAGCCGGGGAGGCAAGTAGGCTAAATACAGAATCCGCATAGGGCTTTTGAAGAGAGAGCCCCCCTTCTAAACGTGTCCCTAAGTAAAGTCCCCTTAGAATTGAAATATTCTGGCGATAACGCAAGGCAGCTTGTGGCCAATAGTGCTGAGCCTTTCGGTAGGGTGCAGTGGGGTACTCGGGTGTCTCCTCAGCTTGCGTTAGGTAGATACCTGCGTATAGCCGAGTACCTTTGAGGGGGTACTGTCTGTCGTCTTCTGTATCTAACAAAATTTTGAAGGAGGTAGTGGTGGCTTCCACAGAGGAAATCGTTTGGGTTATATCCTTTTCGTAGGCGTCTTGGATATCTTGTCGGCTTACAGTGAGTTGTGCTTCAAATCTTTTGGTAGAGAATTGAGTTCCTCCACAAAATTCTCGTAGCGTTGAGAATAGTCCTACCTGTTGGGGGAGAGGTAGAAGATAGCGTCCTAATCCTTGGTAGATATATCTGTTTAGTTTAGCTTCAAAAAAAAGGCGCATGTCCAAGGGCAAGGGAGGACGCATGCGTACTCGGAATTCTAACCCTTGTGCAAAAGAACCCTGCGTAAGGAGAGCCTCTCCTTCCCATCCCGCCCACCAGACTTTTTCTATTCTCCCGCTTACCTGTACGATATAGCCTGAAGGGGAAAATATACCCAGACCGGCCCTTAGAAAAGTCTCGCCGCGAGGACGCAAAAGGAAAGTAAGGTGACCTTTTTTCGGTGCATTACTATCCGGCTCAAGGAGAGGAAAGATGCTGTAAAAAGCTGCGGCTTGACGCAAAGCTAACATGCGTCTTCGCAGTTTTGCTTTATCCAGGGTAATTCCCTCCCTGAGGCCTGATACAGCCCTGTAGAAGAAAGCCTGAGAGGGAGTAGCTGGATAGAAATCCACTTTGCTTATGGATATAGGAGAATCCCAATACTGCTGAAAAAAATTACGCTTCTGAGCTAACTCTAAAGAGTCTGCCCGCCAGGGACCTATCTCTCGGCGCAGCTCCTCTATGCAAGCTGAGGCAGCTTCGTATCCCTTACGCACCGCAAAGGTCAAGGCACCCGTAGAAAAATCGGTGCCGCTCATGTCTCCTAAGTCAGGTTGAATAAAAAAGCTGCGCTTCGGTAGCTTCTGCCAGCTAACCTGATCCGAAAGGTGAGAAAAAAGTCGCCAATAATACCCTTTCTTTTGAAATTCTTCTAATGTCATTGGGGGGCTTCCTACATGCACGCCGATAATGAAATCGGGGTGAAATTCGCGCTGCATCGGCTCTACGGGGAAGTTATCATACACACCTCCATCCACTAAGTTGGCGTGTTCTCTTGTAGAGAGGGGTGAGAAAAACACAGGCACAGATATGGACACTCTTACTGCGAAGGGAAGGCTGCCCTGCTTGAATATTATGGGTTTTCGCTTGTAAAGATCCGCCCCGATTGCTCTATAGGGCACTAAAAGGCTGTCAAAATTTCCATTTACTAGTAGGGAGATACTACCTAATTTCTCTACAAGTCCTAAATTTATTTCATAGTCTGAGATGACCCCTTGAGGTAGTGGGAAGTCTCCTCGAGAGAGGAATTCCAAGGGGACCTCCCAGGTAGTGATATCGTAAGGACGAGAAGGCATGTAGTAAGTATGTTCGCGATAAAACGGACCTGGACCAAGCCATTTGCGATTTTCTCGCATCAGAAGGAATACCATCTGAGCAGGAGAATAACCAGCAGCATAAAAGGCACCTACCATAGCCCCCATGGAGGTCCCTGTTATGTAGTCTATGGGTATGCCCGCTTCCTCTAAGGCTTGTATTACGCCTATGTGAGCTACGCCTCTAGCGCCCCCTCCTGATAACACGAGCCCTATGCGTGGACGCCTCAAAGTGTCTGCCTCCTGAGCTGCCAACATGCCTATTATGCAAAGCAGGCGTATATACTGCATCGCTAATCCCCCTGAAGAGCTGACCGATAGGAAAGCTTTCGCAAGCTGTAATAAGTGTATAAGCTAATCCCCACGCCTGTCAGAATAAGTATTCCACTTAGCTCCACTATGTCCGCTATCTGAAGACGCACAGGAAAGTATTGCAAGAGAGAACCTTCGCCACCTCTGAGCTTTGCCCACTGGAAGGTATCTTGGGTCCATACTGTTAGGATACCAAGTAGCATGCCTGTCAGTCCTCCTATTCCAAGGAGTATCCATCCTATGCTGCTTACAAGTCTATAAGTCCATTGGGGAGATGCTCCAAGTGCTTGATAGAGCGCCCAGTCCCGTTTATTATGAATAAGAAAGGTAGAGAGCGTACAAATGACCCCACTCGCTGTGAGCAGAAAAAGTAGCCCCAATCCCGACATAGCCAATAATTTCTCTTGTGCTAGTATGCGAAATAACCCTTCATGCTGCCGGCGAGGCTCTTGGGCTATAAGTGAGGGAGGTAAAGTCTGCCTTATCTCCTTAGTAAAGTCTCCTATATCTTTCTCTCGTTTCAGCCTTATCTCTAGGACATCGTAACTACCTGATATGTTGGGCCAGTCTCTTTGAGAAACTATTAGCCAATTTTCATCGTATTCTTTTTGCACACTAAATATACCTTGTGGAATAATATTCTTACGTGGGAGGTTTTCTACTCCAGTCAAGGCTAAATGCCTTCCAGAGGGAATAATATAAAGCCATAAGGGCGACTCTTCTCTATCTAAGAGTACTATACGAGCGGCTACCCCTGCTCCTATCAGAGCTCCTCTCTCTTCTAACGGGAATCCTACCCCATATACTACCTGCTGTCCGATTTGACTTACTCGCCCATATGAGTCATCTACAAATCTTACCCGCACTATTGCTTGCCGCTGGCCGTAGCGTATTATGCCTATGCGTTCGTATATACCCGCTACTGCTTCTGTAGCTGGCATGGCGGCTATTTTTTGCTTGAGTGAATCGGAAATTCCTGTGCCGATAATACGGATGTGGGGGTCTACTCGCTGGAAGACCTCTTCTAAAAAGGAGGTGAATCCATTGAAAACCGAGGAGATGACTATCCATGCCCACGAGGAGAGGATTAGGCTTATGTATGTAAGGATTACTAACCATCGTATGGCGGGCCTAGGACTATTCCATAGATAGCTCCATGCTACTTGTCCCATTTCAGTAGAGCCCTAAGTTGGCGTAAAGAAGCTCTATTTAGTTTTTTTAGGATTTAGTGGGGGTATCTCAAGGGGACGAGGACGATTCTGTATCAGCAGCAGGCGGAGGAAGGTTGCGGAGAATCTCTTGTATTCTGCGAGCGCGCAATTCTACCTCGTCAGGGAAAAATTGAATGGTAGGCATCACCTTGACCTGATGGCGAATGCGTTGAGCTAAATGATAGCGGAAATTCCGCTGGTGCTGATTGAGAAGTCTCACAACGAAGGTGGTTTTTTCAGGGGGCACTACCAAAAGGTATGCTCGTACCTGTTGAAGGTCCGGTGTGACGCGTACATCGCTCACCTCTATAAGCATAGAGCTCAGCTCAGGAAGCATCTCTTTGGCTTCGTACAGGAGATCTCCGATTATGCGTTTGATCTCACCTGCAAAACGCTGCTGACGGAAGCTGGATGAGCGCCTCATATCTCAAAGGTAGAAACTCTCTTCGTAAGTAGAGATTTTAGCCTTGGGTTTGCAAAGAAGTGTTCTAAAAAATTGTTGGGATTTTTTGCTGCCTTCTACTTAGATTTGCTAAAATATGGAAGGCATAGCTGCACCACTTATCGCTGCCACAGAAGCTAAAACTCTTTCAGTCTGGCTGGGCTGGACGACTCCTGCCGATGAAACTCGTCGGGACATTCTGAGCATAATGCTCAGGAATGCAGGCTATCAGGTTGAGAAGTTAGAAAAGGTAGAGAAGGAGGCTCTAAGTGAAGTATGGAAGCGTTACGATGCGGCTTTACTAATAATTGGAAGAGAAGCGGAGGGCGACTCCCTCATAGATGCATCTTTTCTGAAATGGCAATATGAGACGCTGCTTCAGCATGTATCGCCTACTTTCCGCCTAATCGTTTGGACACCCGTAGAGGAGAATGCAGTCTATAGTCTCCAAACCCAAGAGCTCTTAGACTTTATAGAAAATACCCTGACAGAGCGTGTAATGCTCACGCGTACCCTTAGCTTACCTCTCCTTATTCAAGAAATTAAGGCTTTTCTCTCAGAAGCAGTAGAGGCAAGGCAAGCTGTAAAGCAGTATGAGATAGGTTTTATTCACAATGTAAGAGATTCGGAAAGCTGCTTTGATCTTATAGAGAAGCTATCTACTAAAAGAAAGGTGCATCCCCTTGCTTTTCGTCCTGAGAAATCTGAGGAAGATACCACTGAAGCCCTGCGCTTGTATAGACAGAGTCAGCTATTAGTGATATTTTTTCATCGGGCAGGTGATTGGGCGCTGGCAGTAGCACAGCAGCTGTGGAAGATAGGGGGAGGTCTCAGTGTTCCTACACCGATTTTACTGATAGGGACACCGGATTTGCCTCGGAATAGACACCTTAGAATTTCCGTTCCTAATATTCGGCTCCAATTGGCGCCTTTAGAAGAGATGGAGAATATTTTGGAGGCAGCCTTACACCAAGCTCGGCGCTCCTCTATTTGGCCTGATGCACCTCGTCTGTGTCCTTATGTTGGACTTCGTCCCTTTGAGGAAGCAGAAGCTGTTTTCTTTCATGGGCGCGAAAAGCATGTTTCAAAGATTTTAGAGCAGCTCCGCCAGCAAAAGTTTGTCATGATTACGGGGGCTTCTGGAGATGGAAAGTCCTCGCTAGTATTTGCAGGGGTATTACCAGCCTTACGGGCTAATCTCATGTCAGCTCCCTACCCCGCGTGGACTATTGCAGCTTTTCGCCCTGAGAAGCAGCCCCTTACTAATTTGGCTTTTGCCTTAGCTTCGGCATTAGGATATAGTAATGTAGCAGAGGTAGAAAGTCACCTTTCCTATGGCTTTTCTGCCTTGGTAGACCTTTATAAGAGGTCTGCAAGTTTTGTTGATCCTTCCTCTCCAGAATTTCAGAAGCTCTCAGACGCAGAGAAGCTTGTGCGATTGCGTGAAGGCCAAAACCTTCTTGTACTTGTTGACCAATTTGAGGAATTTTTTACTAATGAGGAAAACTACACAGCGGGTGTTGCCTCTCCCCTTGCGCAGATCACGGTAAATGTACTATCTGAGACTATCCGGATTGCCCAGCGGGAGAACCTCCCTATTTGGGTCATCTTTACGATGCGTTCGGATTTTATAGGTCAGTGTGTAGCTTTCCATGGATTTGCTGAGCTTATCGGAGAGGGCACCTATTTCGTACCTCGTCTAACGCGTGAAGAATTCCAGGCAGTTATTGAGAAACCGGCAGAACTAAATGGAGACAGAATCACACCTCGTCTTACCCAGCGCCTCTTGAATGACTTAGGAGATGGTATAGACCAGCTTCCTGTACTTCAACATGCGCTTCATCGCATTTGGCATGCGGCACAGCAGGGCAGAGAGCCTCTTGATCTATTGCACTACGCTATTGTCGGTGGTCTTTCTCCTAACCGCCTCTCCGAGCAGGACAGGCCTCTCTTTGAGAAATATTTGCAGAGCCTCCCTGAAGAAGATAGAAAGCTATATGCGCAGGCCCGCTTACGAAATGTCCTAAACTTTCATGCAGAATGGATATATAGCAAGCTGGATAAGCTCTATCAGGCTCGTTATCAAGAGTTTCTTCCCTTAGAATTGCTCCAGCGGATAGTGGGGGGGCTATTTGTATCTCTTACGCGCATTGATGAGGGGCGTGCCGTGCGAGCAAGGCTTAGTTTGCAACAAATCACAGACATCATAGGAATTGAGGGGGTTACGAACGAAGTGGTAGCTCGTGTAGCTGCACTATACCGAGAAAGCCAAGTAAGCTTTCTCCAACCGAGCCTTGCTGATGGAGAAAGCTATATTCTTAGTCCTACTGAGACGCTTACAGTTTCGCATGAGGCACTCATCCGCAGTTGGGATAGGCTTATCCGCTGGGCTGAGAAAGAGGCAAATAGCTTACGAATTTTCAGAGAACTCAAATTTCAAGTGCAACGGTGGTTAGAGAATAACCAGTCTTCGCGACTGCTATTGAGTGGCGGTGCGTATCAGTATTTTTCAGAATGGTACTACACTGTACGTCCTAATGCAGCATGGATGCGCCGCTACCTTCTGCCTGAGGAGTTGGTACCAGAGGAGGAGCCGCTAGTGCAAGCTTTAGCCCTGAAAGAAGCGATTGAATTGTACCTGGCTAAGAGTAAAGCCCGGATTGAACGCAATCGGCGGCTTTTACTCCTGGCACTTGGAGTTATCACCTTCTTACTTTTGCTTAGTTTAATTGCGCTTTATTATGCGAATGTGCAGCGCCTTTTAGCCGAGCGGAATGCATTAGAGGCTCAGAGACAGGCTCAGATTGCACAGGAGCAGCGAAAGCTTGCAGAAGAAAATGCAAAAGAAGCCCTTCGTCAGCAGCTTCTCGCCGATAAAGAACGGTATATTGCTTTACAACAAAAACTGCTTGCAGAGAATGCTCTCCGTATAGCGCAGGCCGAAAGGCTAAATGCTGAAAGGCAAAGACAAATCGCTGAAATCCAGCGTCGTATAGCTGAAATGGAGCGAGAAAAGGCCTTATTCCAGCAAAGAATAGCAGAAAATCAAACCCGAATAGCCGAGGCTTCCCGAATAAATGCGGAGTATAATCAAGCAAAAGCGGAGTATCAGACTGAGATGGCTCTTCGCCAACGAAATAGGGCTTTGATCCTTCAATCCCTTTTCTTAGCGGCTCTTTCTGAAGAGCAGACCCGACGGGGGAAAGCAGAAATTGCGGCTCGCTTAGCTATGGAAGCGCTACCTCGTCAAATAGGTTCTCCTACGGAGCGCCCTTATGTAGAAGAAGCCGAAGCTGCGCTGTACTATGCCTTGCACGCCTATCTTTATCCCCAGCCTCCTAAGCGATTGGTAGGACACAAAAATCGCGTAATATATGCTACTTTTAGTCCAGATGGAAAGCAGCTGGCTACAGCGAGCTGGGATAAAACTATTCGCATATGGAATGTAGCCTCGGGGACTTCTAAGGAGGTTTTACGGGGACATACGCACATAGTGGAGAAGGTTTATTTCTCACAAGACTTGCAGTATTTAGTCTCGCTTGCTGAGGATTTTTCTGCTCGTATTTGGGACCTCAAGCAGGGTATAAGCGTAGCCCGTCTATGGGGGCATAAGGACAATCTTACCCATGTGGCGCTTTCTTCTGATGCCTCGGTTATCCTTACTACTTCCTTAGATAAGACAGCGCGGGTGTGGCGAGGTCCTTCTGGAGAGCCTCTAAGGGTTTTCAGTTTTGCAAGTGAGGCGCTTTATGGAGCTCTTACTAAGGATGGCAAGAAGGCTGCGGTAGGTACGCGCG
>JANXCJ010000071.1 GCA_025060275.1 Bacteroidia bacterium
GCAAGTATCCAATGTCTATAACTGCTTTCATGATCCTCTCCCCGTCTAACATGAGTACGGCTCGTAAGACCCCATGGGTGGCAGGATGCTGTGGACCCATATTCAGGATGACCCGTGTGGTAAGAGGGTCCGTCTCGTCTACTTCTACAGATGTATGCTTATCTTCCAATCTTTTATACAGAGCATACTGATGCTTAGGGAAGAAGGTGGGATTTATCTGGGTAGAAAGAGAGGCATCTTGCATAAGGCTACTACTTATATTCCGTAAGGATAGGTCAAAATGCTCACAAGGTCTCGCATGGATTAGCTGCCTGAAGAGAACTTACTGAAGCGGGGGTGGTCTTTGACTACACGGAAGACAGGGTTGGTATTTAGCTCGCTGCGAAAAGCAGGCTGGAGAGAGAAAGCTCGCTCCAAGCTTTGGGCAGCTTTATCCGGATAGCCTTTGTAGGCGTATAGAAGTCCTAGGTTAAAGTGGGCTTCTGCAAGGTTAGGATCAATGGAAGTAGCCTGGAGGAAATCGGCTTCTGCTTCTAATAAGCGCATTGCTTTCATTAATGACACTCCTCGGTTATTATAGGCTACCGCCATCCGTCCTTCTTGAGAGATTACTTTTGTATTATCTGCGATAGCCCCTGAGAGCCAGCCGATGTAGTCCATTACAATAGCCCGGTTAATCAACAGAGAGCGGTCATTGGGTGTACGGGTAATGAGATCATTATACCGCTCTAGCATTTGCATAGCCTCCTCTCGCGATACATCCTGAATGCCCTGGGTGCGGTAGGCTAAGGCGGCTATACTATAGGCGGGATTATTTCGATCCATAGAGGCGGCTGTTTCTATGTCTCGCACAGCACTTTTTAGATCATTCAGTGCAAAGTGGTAAGTAGAGCGCATGGCGAAAAGATTAGCTGTACGGTTACCTCTGGTATCTATGAGGATATTAAGGATGTTTAAGTTCTGGCGAGCATTGACGTTTGGACGGAAACGGCTGATAATGAAGGTTTTCGTGGCTATGTTGTAAAGTTCAGGGGCTAAGAGGGGGAGTGGGGCGTTATACCTTTCTACATACATCTTGTCCGACTGATAAGTGAAGGTAAAAGTTACAAGTGCGTGGCGACAGAAAGGAAGCACCTTTTCTCTGATCTTAGGCCAGAAGGGGAGTTTGCGAAGGGCCTTCTCTCTTTCATCTTCATGCACAGGTTCTGCTGCGATGCGAAGGATTTGTCCTCTTTCCTCGTCAGTAAAGTCCGCCGTCTTGACTAGAATATCAAAGCGCTGCCAATCTTCTCCTTTCCCCACACCCTCTATGGGAATATCACGCCCCATTTTTTTGACAAAGTGGTCTTTGAGGTCATTAGCCACCGCTTCCATCCTGCCCTGAGAGAGGTTTTGGTTCAGCTCTATTCTCCCATCGGGTGAGGCATAGCCCTCTATTTTGATGGCTTGCACGAGATACCCCATCTGCTCATATTTAGCTACATATTGTAGAATAGCATCGGTGAGTTCCTTTTTGTTGAACTTAGTAGACATTATAGGGAAAATCAAGTCTAATGTACCTTCAAATCCTTCATAGCGGTACTGCTCATCCCGTATGGATAGTTCGGGGAGCAGAGCTTTCATGCCCGTGCGTATTCGAGCCCAGGGTTGGGCGGTGCAACATGGCGGATCTGCAGGACCGAAAGGTTTGTTGCGAGAGTCGCAGTACACCTTCTCTATTTTTCCATTCTTGCCGAGCTTTACAATAGAGAAGAAAAGGGAGACTTGCTTGCCATCTAGTTTTTTACCTCCTAGGGGAATCTTGTAGATAAAGAAGGGCTGGGAAGTAGCCTTATAGTAACTTTCGGTGATGATAAGTTCGCCCACGCTACCCTGGGGATCGCTTTCCATATTACTAAGATGCGGGGGAGAAGCATAATCTACTCGGACGATAATAGCTACGCCTTTCTGGAGGTACTTAGGATATTCTAAGTCATTAGCTAGACGGAAGTAAAGCGTATCATTGGCTTGGATAAATTGCCCCGGTTCTACGAAGGTGGGATCAAATTGACTATTGTCATACTCGCTTATGCGGAGGGTTGAAGGGTCATTATTGGCATCCAATGTGGCTTGGACCTCCTTCTTGAAGCTTTCACAGGTATTTACATATTTTTTGCCACCATACTTAGTCTTGTTGATGAGATTTTTAGGTCCGCATCCTACCGCTAAAATGATGACTGGCCCTATGATGCCCCTTATTAGATAAGTCGTTTTCATATTTCTCTATTCCTGACAAAGTTAGTGGTTTAATTTCTTCAGTACGAGAAAGGCAATAGTAGGGGACTCCCCAAAAACTCAACGAGTATAAGGGTCTGGAGTAAAAACAGCTCGGATGTAGTCTCGTTGCAGCTGGGCGATGGCTGTGAGAGGGATTTTAGCTGGGCATTCTATGGCACAGGCTCCCGTGTTACTACAGTGTCCGAAACCTTCTATATCCATTTGTAGCGTCATCTGTTTGACTCTTTCTCGCCTTTCTGGCTGCCCTTGGGGAAGGAGAGCTAAGTGAGCTACTTTTGCCGCAGTAAAGAGCATGGCAGAGGCGTTCTTGCAAGCAGCCACGCATGCTCCACATCCAATGCAGGTAGCATATTCAAAAGCCCTGTCAGCCACAGGCTTAGGAATAGGAATGGAATTAGCATCTGGAGCACTCCCTGTATTCACGGAAATGTATCCTCCGCGCCTGATAATCCTATCTAAGGCGGACCGATCCACTACTAAATCTTTTATGACGGGGAAGGGTTTAGCTCGAAAAGGCTCTATAGTGATAGTTTCTCCATCCCGAAAGTGCCGCATATACAAGCGGCAAGTAGTAATATTTGGAAGAGGTCCGTGTGCCCTTCCATTAATGAATAAGCCGCAAGAACCGCATATTCCCTCTCTACAGTCATGATCAAAAGCCACAGGTTCTTTACCCTCCTTGACTAAGCGTTCGTTGAGTATATCAAGCATCTCTAAAAAGGAAGCATTGGGAGAAATACCATCTACTTCATAGGTCTCAAACCTCCCCTTGTCCTGTGCATTTTTTTGTCTCCATATTCGCAGTGTGAAGCGCATAGGTATATCTTATTATTTATAGCTTCTCACGGTGGGCTTAACAAACTCAAATTGTAATGGCTCTTTATGAAGGACGGGCAGATCGTTTTCTCCTGTCCATTCCCAGGCAGCCACATAAGCATAATCTCTATCGTTTCGCAGGGCTTCTCCTTCTTCTGTCTGGTACTCCTCTCGCAAATGGCATCCACAAGATTCATTGCGGTGATACGCATCTATCATCATGAGCTGACCTAGCTCCAGGAAGTCCGCTACCCGTAGAGCCTTTTCTAAGTTCTGATTGAATTCGCTACCTGACCCGGGGACTAAAACCTCTCTCCAGAATCGCTCCTGAAGCTCCTTTAGAGCATTATAGGCTTGAACTAATCCTTGCGCATTTCTAGCTAGGCCGCAGTGATCCCAGAGAATTTTGCCTAATTCTCTGTGGAATTCTTCTACGGTGCGCTTGCCTTTCGTAGAGAGAACTCGTTCTATGCGCTGGCGTGTCTCCCGCTCTGCATCTTCAAAACTCGCTGTCTCAGTAGAGAGCTTGACAGAGAGCTGGGTAGCGAGGTAATCTCCGATAGTATAGGGCAAGATAAAATACCCGTCCGCAAGCCCTTGCATGAGTGCGCTGGCTCCTAAGCGATTAGCCCCGTGGTCAGAAAAGTTGGCCTCTCCGATTGCATATAAGCCCTCTATATTAGTCATGAGATTATAATCTACCCAGAGTCCTCCCATTGTATAATGTACTGCGGGATATATACGCATGGGGGTCTCCCAAGGGCTTTCTCCCGTGATTTCTTCATACATCTCAAAGAGATTTCCATAGCGTTGATAGATAACTTCCCGTCCCAAGCGCTTTATGGCGTCAGAGAAGTCTAAGTATACGGCTCTGCCAGTGGGACCTACGCCATATCCCATATCGCAGACTTTCTTTGCAGCTCTGGAAGCAATATCTCGCGGGACCAGATTGCCATAGGAGGGATACCACTCTTCTAAGTAGTACCAGCGCTCACTTTCAGGAATGTCTTGGGGTTTGCGTTTGTCACCTGGGGTACGGGGCACCCATACTCGTCCATCATTCCGAAGGCTTTCGCTCATGAGAGTCAGCTTGGATTGGTAATCGCCTGATTGCGGAATGCAGGTAGGATGGATTTGTACGAAACTGGGGTTAGCAAAGTAGGCGCCTCTCCTATGAGCGCGCCAGATAGCCGTGGCATTGGAGAGCTTCGCATTTGTAGAGAGGTAGTAGGCATTGCCGTATCCACCGGTGGCTAAAACTACCGCATGTGCAGCTACTCGTACAATTTCACCTGTGATGAGGTTACGCACGATTACACCCCTGGCTTTTCCATCCTCCACCACTATGTCTAAAACCTCATGATTATAGAAGACTTTTGCGTTTCCTAGGGCTTCCTGCCGCTGAAGTGCCGCATAAGCTCCTAAGAGAAGCTGCTGTCCTGTCTGCCCACGCGCATAAAAGGTACGCATGAGTTGAGCCCCTCCGAAAGAGCGTGTATCCAGATAACCTCCATACTCTCGCGCAAAAGGCACACCCTGCGCTACACAGTGATCAATAATTTTCACACTTACCTCAGCTAACCGATATACATTGGACTCCCTTGCACGGAAATCCCCGCCCTTTATGGTGTCATAGAAAAGGCGCCATATACTATCCCCGTCATTTCGGTAATTCTTCGCAGCATTAATTCCTCCTTGTGCAGCGATGCTATGAGCTCTGCGAGGGGAATTGTGATACACGAAAACCTTTACCTGATAGCCTAACTCACCGAGACTAGCAGCAGCTGAGGCTCCCGCTAGTCCTGCCCCTACTACGATGACTTCTAACTTTCGTTTATTATGAGGAGCTACGAGTCGTAGGCTATCCTTATGACGAGTCCAACGCTTTTCTAAGTCTCCCGAGGGGCAGCGATTGTTTAGAATTGGTTCGCCTTCCTTCCAGCTTAAGGTTTCTACCCGAGGATCAACTGGTACTGTCAGGATTTCTGCCATATTTCAAAGATATTTAGAGAGTTCTTATCAAGAAGTACAGGGGAATTATTGCGAATCCTAAGGGAATTGCGAAAGCAAAAATAGCCCCACTCCACTTTATTAGGGCTTCTATGCGAGAATTTACTATGACACCCAAGGTCTGAAAGCTACTATAGAAGCCATGGGCTAAATGAAATCCTAAGAGAATCATGCTAAACACATAGAAGCCTGTATAGTAGGGGTTTTCAAAAGCTAACTTACAGGATTCATACATTGTGAGCGGAGTGCCTAAAAAGCGGTGTTCTATAAAGAAGTGCCGCAAATGTACTACGAGAAACACTAAAACAACTATGGCACTTATGCGCATTGTGCGGGAGAATAGATTTGTATTGGCAGACTTTTTATTTATGGTGTACTCTATTGGGCGAGCAGTCTTTTCTCGGAATATAAAATATAGCCCCTGATAGATATGAAGGATAAATCCTGCAAAAAGGAGAATCTCCAAGACACGAATGGCGGGGTTAGTACTCATAAACTCTGCATATTCATTGAAGGCTTTGCCTCCATCCTCTTTTAGAAGGAGAAGGTTACCCGCTAAGTGTACTATCAGGAAAGTCATCAGGAAAATTCCTGTGAAGGCCATTACGATTTTTCGTCCTACGGAAGTATGAAGCCACCCTATTTGAGAGACGGAACTCACCGTACTCATACCTTATTCAAACTAAACAAAAATCTATGTTTCTTTTTTACGAGCTATCCATAGTTCCTCTGTGGGGGAAAGGCGCTTTTTTCTCCACTGGAGAGGGGGCCATGTAGGGGCTAGTACGCTTCTTCCAGAGGGGGAAGGTTCAGCGTGATAGGATACGATTATATGCACCTCATCGTATATACCTGCGGCAAGAAACGCATTTAGGGTTGTGGCTCCTCCTTCTACTAAGAGAGAGCCTACTCTATATTTTTCATAAAGGTCTCGCAGGGTAGCCCTGTTGATTTTTGAAAGGGGATAAAAGAGAGCCTCTTCAGACTCTACGAGAGAACAGCGCTGGTTACAAAAAACAATACGCTGAGGATCTCCGCCAGGGAAGGTGCGGGTAGTTAGGGCAGGTTTATCCAACTGCCAGGTGCGATATCCCACAGCGATATGACTATGTGTGGCGCGTAGGCGATGAGCCCATACCCTGCCCCAGAAACCTGATATTGGCCATTTAGGGTGTTCAAGGCTGCCTATTATACCCCCTGTAAAAGGATATCTGCGAGTAGGCCCTGCCGTCTGAGCCCACTTGAGCGTTATGTAGGGTCTGTGATAACGAAGATTTGTGTAAAAGTGACGTAAAATTTTTCGGAAGGGCTTTGGGTCTGGCGCTAACAAGACTTCTATGCCATTTTCTTCCAGTTGCTTTATTCCCTCTCCTCGGACATGCGGATTAGGGTCTATAGTCCCTATGACGACACGGCGAATACCTGCTTTGACTATAGCAGGCACGCAGGGAGGGGTTTTTTTACGGCTATGGCAGCAGGGCTCTAAGGTTATATACATGGTTGCCTGAGGAAGGCGGTGAGTTTCTCGCACGGATTGAAGAGCCTCTATTTCTGCGTGCGGCCCAGCAAAGTAGTGATGATAACCTTCTCCTATGATAGTCTCTCCTACTGCAATTACAGCTCCGACAGGAGGATTAGGTTCTACTTTTGAAGGAAAAGCTCTCTGGGCTAGCTGTAGAGCGCGCTTAAGATAAACTTCGTCCAAAGGGGATAGAGAGCTATTGGAACGCATCTGAATTAACTAAAATAAAAATGGTCAGATAGTATTGTGTAAGGTAGTCAATCCACTTTTCTACTTTTGCGGAATGCGCTTACTGCTAACATGGCTGCTTGTTCTCAGTATATTTATGCTGGATTGCAGCCGAAAAGCCCATGATAAAGGTATCTCAAAGAAGAAGAAAGTTGAGGCTGCGATAGACTCTGCGCTATTAGATGAACCTCTTGTTTCCTTAGGTGAGGAGGATAGTCTTTACCCTCGCTCTCATAGAGCTAAGCTTTATCGGGGCAGCTACCCCATAGTTTGGCAGCTTATTCATACAGACCTTTCACTGAGATTAGACTGGGAGAAAAGAGAGATTCCGGGTGAAGCACAGCTCACTCTCAAGCCTTATTTCACACCGCAGCGGGAGCTTTCCATAGATGCCAAGTCATTCCAGATAGAAGAGGTGCGCCTCCTTCGCCCTGCTAATGGACGCATATTATCTCAGAGATACGATACTCTCAAGCTGACTTTAGTGTTAGATAGGTATTACACTCCACAAGAAACTCTCATAGTATATATTCGTTATAGAGCCCAGCCGGAGAAAATTGGAGAAGAGGGCTCAGCAGCCATAGGAGGGCGTAAGGGGGGCTATTTCATTAATGCTGATGGGAGTCGCCCTTGTACGCCCCGCCAGTTCTGGACACAGGGGGAGCCTGAATCTGCCTCCGCGTGGTTTCCTACCCTGGATAGCCCCAATCAAAAGACTACCCAGCGCTTGTGTATAACCTTGGATGACTCCCTCGTCTCTCTCTCTAATGGTCTTCTTATTTCTCAGAAAAAACTTCCGGGCGGGTTTCGTGAGGACTGTTGGGAGCTCAATAAACCACACTCCCCTTACCTATTTGCCCTCGTTGTAGGACCCTTCCGTATAGTCAAAGATAAATGGCGAAATATAGAAGTAGCCTATTACATGGAACCCGGATGGGAAAATGAAGCCCAAACTATTTTCGGACGCACACCTCAAATGATAGAGTTTTTCTCTCAGCGCTTGGGGATAGATTTTCCCTGGCCTAAGTATAGCCAAGTGATTGTAAGAGATTTTGTCTCTGGGGCTATGGAAAATACCACGGCTGTTATTCATGGAGATATCCTTTTCTACGATAAAGGCACAGCTCTTACCCAAGACCGTGAGGAGGTAGTTGCTCATGAGCTTTTTCATCACTGGTTTGGCAATCTTGTGAGCTGTGAGGGCTGGGCGCAGCTCCCTTTGAATGAAAGCTTTGCAGATTATAGTGAGTATCTCTGGCTGGAGCATAGTCGTGGCATAGAGGAGGCGGAGCTGCATCGCCGACAGTCTCAGGCAATCTACCTATCAGAGGCTATCAAGAAGAAGGTTCCTCTCATTCGCTATGATTACAAGGACCCTATGGAGATGTTTGATGCTCACAGCTATCAGAAAGGCGGCCTGACATTGCACCTCCTGCGAAAGATGGTAGGGGATTCTGCTTTTTTCCTTTCTCTCAGGGAATATCTTACAGCAAATGCTTACCGTGCTGCTGACATTGACCATCTCAGACACGCCTTTGAAAAGGTAACTGGACAAGATTGGACATGGTTTTTTGACCAACACTTTCACCGCCCAGATGAGGTAAGAGTAGCTATTCAAGGCGAGCAGCGAGGAGACTCTGCTTTCTTAAAAATATTTCAGTTAGATTATGATACACTTAGGGGTCCTTATCGCTATTTTCTTCGGGTAGCAGTGTTCTCTGCAGGAGGGCATGAAGAGCTTCCCTTTGAGCTTGTAGGAGATACAGCTTTCGTAATCTTTCGCTCGGGGCTACGCTTTGTAGATGTGGACCCTGAACGGCTTGTGATTGGGAGAGTTCAGCGTAAATATCCTCTTAGTTGGTGGGAATACATTCTGACGGATGGGAAGTACTTCTTAGCTCGGGTAGAAGCCTTAGAGGAAATGCAGCTCTACCTAAGCAGTGATAGTGAAAAACTCTCCCGCCTCCTTTCAGTCTATACAAGGGGGGGGGCTATGTGGCAGATGCAAGTATGGGAAGCTCTTGGCTTCTTAGTAGACTCAGAGGCAGTAGCCCAGGTTCTTCCCCTGGCTAGGCAGAGTATAAACTCGCCTAGCGCCTATGTCAGGGCAGCTACATGGTCTTTTCTTTTGGGTGCAGCTCAGCAAGGACTTATTTCACTTGAACCTTGGCTCTCTGAAATCTACAAAGCTCTCGGGGATAGCAGTACTGAGGTGCAGAATAGCGCATTAGTAGCTCTATATCTTACTGATAGTGTGTCTGCTAAGCAAGAAGCTTACAAGCGCTTAGGTAATCGCTCCAATGAGAGCTTTCTCACAGCGGTAGGAATACTTATGCGACTGGGCGATAGTTTAGCTTCCCTTCAGCTTTTAGAGCGCTATCCCTGCATGATAGAGATTTCCGCTCGGGCGCAAGCTATTGGACTACTTATAGAGGCATACTCGCGCTATTCATCT
>JANXCJ010000072.1 GCA_025060275.1 Bacteroidia bacterium
GAAGGCATATGTAGGGGGTGAGACTTTCTCTAGTGACTTTCCTACCGTGTCTGGAAGTTACCTTACAACGCTGACGGTAAGAAGTGGGTTTCTGGTAGTTCTAAACACGGGGGGTAATCAACTTGAATATGGCACCTTTGTAGGCGGAAATAACTTTACAGGCATATCAGATATAACCTTGGATGCAAATGGCTTCGTCTATTTGACAGGTAGCACTAGTGCCTCAGACTTTCCTACTACCTCTGGAAGCTATGATACAAGTCCTCGGGCAGGAGAGCGTGATGCCTTCGTGATGAAACTTATGACAGATGCTAACTTGCCACGCTCCGCTCAGCTCATCTTCTCTACCGTGTTTGGCATTGCTGGAGATGTAGGGGGACTAAGTATTGCATTAGATGGGAACGGAAATGTGTATGTAGCTGGAGATGTGAGTGGTATTGGCGCTAGAATCCCTACTACCACTGGTAGCCTAAGTCAAGTTTATGGAGGGAATGGAGACGGTATGGTCTTCAAGCTGAACCCGCAAGGGACTCAGCTTCTCTATAGCACTTACATAGGCAAAGCCGCAGAGGACAGGGCACATGCTGTGGCGGTAGACCCTGCAGGTAATGTATATGTAGCAGGTAGAACCCGCTCATCTGACTTTCCCACTACTACGGGAAGCGTTTATCAGGGAGATCAGGAGGGCTTTATCATGCGCTTCAACATGACTATGACACCAGCTAGTTTGAGTTGGGGCGCATCCGTGGCGAAAGGATGGAAAGCCTATCCTGTACCAGTCCACACTGGCAAAATATGGATAGAAAATACTCGGGAACAGGAAGGCTACTTTGAGCTTTGGAATGTGCAAGGGCAGCAGGTACAAACCTGGAGCCTCCCAAGGGGAACTCATGAAATTAAGCTGAATGTAGCACCCGGAGCTTACTTGCTAATAGAAAGAGAAAGTGGTACAGGGCAATATCTAATAGTGGAGTAGTAAGATAAAAGGGGTTTCAGTATTGCAGAATCGTCTTGTTCTGAATACGGACCAGCCTTATAGGGGTGTTTCCCTTGGTCTCTTGTATTGCTTTGAGTAGGGTGTTCTATTTTTCTCTATGCCATCTTCACCCACTGCCAGAGTCTCTCTGAGAGGTAAGGGTCCCAAGCATACAAACGAATAGCATAGCGATATACACCTGCCTCAGGTATGATAACTTCCCCCCTGTATAAGTTTTCTGTAGGGATAAAGTTCAGTGGGTAAGTGAGAACCTCTCCCTCAGCGTTCTCAAAGACTACTTCTGCGCGTAGAGCTTCAGGAGGAAGGGCTGAATTGAGAACCTCCACTTCGGCTAAGAAAGGCTCGCCTGTAGGATAAGCTCGCTCATTGAAGGGGGGTAAGCGAATACCTTTTATTTCTACTTTTTCCCAGTTCTTCTGAATTTGGGAGAGAAGCTCCATGCGCGCTTGCCAAGAATCCCCCCACATTTTTTGGAAGCGCTGCCAGATGGGGGCATACGCCTCCTTTTCATAGTTCTTGAGCATTTGGGTGAGGGAAAAATGTGTAGATACATATGCTTGGGCTTTTTCCATTCTCATTATCCATTCGGAAGGCAAACCGTTATCATCTCTCTTGAAGTAAGCTGGGAGCACTTCCTCTCTTAGAATATAAGTGAGTTGTATAGCTTCCCATGTATCTCGTATTGAGGGTTCCTCACTGGTACAGAGGGGTATTTGCCATCCTCCTGCTTCTTCTGCTTTGACTTCTGCCCACCACCCGTCGGGTATGCTCAGATGGAGTACTCCATTCATGCAGGCTTTCATTCCGCTGGTGCCACATGCCTCTTGCCCATGTATAGGCAGGTTCAGCCATACATCTACGCCTTGCACTAAGTAGCGGGCAAGCTGCATGTCGTAGTCCGTTAGAAAGAGCAACCTTCCAAAATAAGGGGGTTCTAAACTCTTCTGCCAGAGCTTTCGGAGAGCCGCTTTACCTGCTTCGTCTTGCGGATGAGCTTTGCCTGCTATGAGAATTCTCAGGGGGTGTTTTTCCAGAAGTTCAGCTAAACCCTCATGCTCAAAGAGAAGAAGATGTCTTTTGTAGGTGGCTACCCTCCTAGCAAATCCCAGAAGAAGTGTATTTTCATCAGTGGAAGAGAGAAAGCGTTGTACAGCCTCTAAATAAGTAACAGGCCAGGGTTGGCGACTCAGACGGTGACGCAGGTACTGGAGCAGCTTTTTTTTGAGAGTTTGGTGTGTTTCCCAGAGGCTTTTGGCTTGTGCCCATTCAGGCGCTTGCCAAGTGGAGATATGTACGCCGTTTGTGATAGGTTGGATAGGTACTTCTGGCGGTAGATAGCCAGGAAAGAGGGAGTCAAATATTTTTTGCGAAACTTTAGCATGAAGTCTGCTGACTGCATTTGTTTTAGCTGAAAATCGCAGCGCAAAGGCCGTTAGAGAAAATTTTTCAGGCTCTTTTGGCATTTTGCCCCATTCTATGAAAGTTTCCCATCGTATCCCTATATCCCGAATTACCATTGGGGCTAAGTATCTACGTAGGAGGTCCACACTAAACGACTCATGACCTGCTGGTACAGGGGTATGTGTAGTGAAGAGGGTGCGGGCTCTTACATATTCTTGAGCTTCTTCATTGGAGAAACCTTTTTCTCTCAGGCTTTTGAGATGGGATAGGATATGGAGCGCAGCGTGCCCCTCATTATAATGAAATATATCTATGGGAAGTCTAAGACTCTCTATGATGAGCTGCGCTCCAAAGCCTAATACAATTTCTTGCTGTAATCTTATCTCGGGCTCCCCTGTGTAGAGCTGCTCTGTAATAGCTCGTAAAGAGGGGGGATTTTCGGGAAGGTCTGCATCCAAAAGATAGAGGGGTACCCTTCCTACCTGGATACGCCAAACTTTTAGGTACAAGGTTTGGTCTCCTAAGGTGAGCTGGAGGCGAAGCCATCTTCCATCTGACTGCCGTACGGGTTCTATGGGTAAATCCGTAAAGCGAAGAGAAGGCGCCTCTGCAATCTGGTTTCCCTCTGCACTCATTCTTTGCGAGAAGTAGCCTTTCCGATAGAGGAGCCCTATACCTATGAGAGGATATCCTTGGTCACTTGCTTCTTTAAGGTAGTCACCTGCTAAAACCCCCAACCCTCCTGAGTAGAAGGGCAAGCTAGTGGTAAATCCGTACTCCATACAGAGATATGCCACTCGGGGTACGTCGGTGCGGAGAGGTTGGGCCATGTAGCTCTGAAAGCGCTGGGAGACTTGATGCAGCAGTTGCGTAAATTCCTCATTTTCAGATAGGGCTTTGGCTCTTTGGGTTGAGAGGCGGTTGAGAAGCCATATGGGGTTTTCATAGAGCTGCCATTGCTCGGGGTCTATCATGGAGAAAAGCTGCTGAGCATCAGCATTCCAACTCCACCAAAGGTTATAAGCAAGTTCATGCAGGGGGTGAAGTATTTCTGGGAGTGTAGGGAAGAAGAAGCATCGGTGCCATTGAAAAGGCTCTGCTTGGGGTGTAAGGGTAGAAGGCAGTCTGTACCACAAGCGAGCCTGGGCTTTTATGTGGGCTACTTGGTATGCCTGTAAATAAAAATGCAGAAAATGCCGCCAGCGAGTTCGTTCTGCGAGTTGTAGGGAGGCTTCACGCAAAGCGAGCTTTTGCGACTCAGGTGTGCGGAGCCGACGGTATAGCCATGATGTGATTTGACCCACGGGATCCGGCGCAGCGTAATCTACAAGAGAGAGAGCTTCGGAAAGGGGCTGAATATGCGTGTGCATCCAGTTTCCAAAGCCTGCCTGGTAAGAGGAGAGGGTAGGAGTGCCTAAGCCCAAGCTTTCCTGCGGAGTGTATCCCCATGGCTCATACTGAGAGGGAAAAGCGGAGGCATCCATCGCACTAAGCAGAGAGTAAAAGGGGATGTTGATTACTCCGTCTTTACCTTCTAAGTAGGTAGGTAAATAAATCATGCGTATAGGCTCCTCGGGCTGTAGATTGAATTGGCGCAAATGGTAGAGGAGAGCATCCTCCTCGGGGTGGCGGAGGTGATGAGAGACCCATAAAGGACCTGTGGGAGGCTCGGCTGGTTTTTCACTATCAGCAGGTATAGCAAAAACTACTATTAGACAAATTCCCTTCACTGGCTCTGTCCGATAGCGAGCTAAAGCCTGCAGAAGGGCCAGCGTGCCTTTGTTCCTTAGCTCTGAACGCCCGGCATGAATGAGCCAGAAAGGGAGGAGCTCTCCTCCCCACTGCTCATAAAGTCTCTCAAACCATCGGCGTGCCTTTTCTGTCTCCAACCCGATGGGAGGATCCCAGCCATTTGGTGTGATAACGTCCGCGGCATGCCCTAAGTAATGGGCTGCTTCACGACTTGTGTGCTCACTCACCGTGGTAGTGGCGTCAGCGTATTGCCAACTGGCTTTCTCCAAAGAATGCTTGCTAATCAGATTATGCTGTTGAAGCCAAAGGCTTAGCTCCTCATTGGGAAGCAGTAGACCACTGGTAGCTCGTCCTACTACTGTGGCGTGCGTGGTAAAAAGCGTGCTGATATGTGGGGCGTACGTCCGCAGGTACAATATGCCTGCCCCTGTGAGCCACTCATGGAAATGTGCTATTGCATCTACCTCCCCATAGTAGAATTCACAAAAACTCCTGATCACTTCCCCCGTCGTGTAACCAAATATGGCGGGTTCCACATAATCCCATCCCCCTGTAAGAGAATCTACTCCATATCGCTCCCACATTTCTGTGAGAATCGCATTCTTATTAGCGAGAGCAGGATAGAAATCTATCAAGAGGGTAGTAAGTTTATGTCCTCCAACATGCCAATACCCTGCATATACGGGGTAACCTTGCTTTTTAGAGAAATATTCTCGCCAGTCTGCGAAGAGAAGGGGTGACTCTTCCCACTCCTGACGGCTGTGAGGGAGATAAGGTCCCACAAGTATGTAAGTATCCCCCCACTGCTGGTGAAGGTAGGGCGCTTTTCCAATCAGGACTGTGTGGATTCCTCCTACTTTATTCGCGACTTCCCAGCTCACCTCAAATAGAAGCCTAATACCACCTCTATCTCTTACTGTATCTTTCACGACTGCAAAAGTACAGGACAAAAAACCTGATGTAAGATGCCAAGGTGGACCTCTCAGCTAAATTTGCACCGAATGATTGAGTTAGCGCGTCTTCGAGAAGAGCCCCAGAAAATTATCCAAGCCCTGAGAAAGAGAGGAATAGAGACAGCTCCCTTGGTGGAACAGGCTATAGCTTATGACGAAGAGCGGCGAAAGCTCCAAAAAAGCATAGATGAAAAAAGAGCCCATCTCAATCAACTCTCTAAGAAGATAGGCGAAGCCCTTAGAAATCAACAGGGAGAGTTTGTGGAGGCTCTTCGCGCTGAGTCCGCCTCTACTAAAGAGCTTATACAGGAGAAGGAGAAATCTATCAAGGAAGTAGAGACTAAGTTGGAGGAAATCCTTATACGCTTACCCAATCCTCCTCATGAATCAGTCCCAGCAGGAAAGTCATCTAATGACAATCAAGTAGTTTATCAAAGCGGTCGTCCGCTTCTCAGTAAGGAGGGTCGTTTGCCCCATTGGGAGCTGGCGGAAATGAGAGGATGGATTGATTTTGAAAGAGGGGCGAAAGTAGCAGGTTCTGGGTTCCCCTTCTATGTAGGCATGGGAGCTAAACTGCAGAGGGCTCTCATCCACTTCTTTTTAGATGAGGCACAAAAGGCAGGATACATAGAAATGGAAGCACCCTTTTTAGTGAATACAGAAACAGCATTTGGTACAGGGCAGCTCCCCGATAAAGATGCCCAAATGTATTATTTGCCTCTGGATGAACTGTATCTTATCCCTACTGCAGAAGTGCCTTTGACTAACTATTACCGGGGTGAAATCTTAGAGGAGGCTCAGTTACCTATCAAGATATGTGGCTACTCCCCTTGTTTTAGGAGGGAGGCGGGTTCTTATGGAAAAGAGGTAAGGGGGCTCAATCGCCTTCATCAGTTTGATAAAGTGGAGATTGTCCAGATCGTCAAGCCAGAAGTCTCTTATAAAACGCTTGAGGAAATGCGAGAGTATGTCCAGAGCTTGTTGGAAAAATTAGAATTATCCTTTCGGATAGTACTTCTTTGTGGGGGGGATATGGGATTTGCCGCTGCTAAGACCTATGATGCGGAAGTCTGGAGTCCTGCTCAGCAGCGCTGGTTAGAGGTGAGTTCTATTAGCAATTTTGAAACTTTCCAATCTAATAGGATGAAACTCCGTTATCGCAAAGGTAAATCTACCGAACTTCTTCATACGCTGAATGCGAGTGCTTTAGCGTTACCACGCACTGTAGCCGCACTCTTGGAGACTCATCAGCTTCCAGATAGGCGCGTTAGAATCCCAGTAGCTCTTCAGCCTTACTTACAAGTGGAGTACCTTTGAACGCAGCCTGTATGGGTATAGATATAGGTAGGTTAGCGGCATTTGCCAAGGAACAGGGGTTTATCTATCCTGGCAGCGAGCTATATGAGGGAATCGCCGGCGTGTATGATTATGGACCCTTAGGTGTGGAGCTCAAGCGCCGTATAGCTGATTTATGGTGGAGAGCGATGATTCAGCTTCATGAAAACATTGTGGGGCTGGATGCGGCTATTCTCATGCATCCTCGTGTGTGGGAGGCTTCAGGGCATGTAGAGGCTTTTCATGACCCATTAGTGGATAATAAGGTTTCTAAAAAACGTTATCGTGTAGATACACTTATAGAGGAGTATGCCCAAAAGCTGGAAGAAAAAGCTAGAAAGGAAATAGAGAAGCTCAAGAAAAAGAGCACCGCGTCTCAGGAAAGTTTAGAAGAAGCCCTTTATCAGCATATAGACTTTCAACGGGCTCAATCTCTCCGAAGTCGTCTCTCCGCAGCTATGCAGCGCAACGACTGGGAAGCGCTATCTGCCTTGTTAGTAGAAGAGAAGGTTCCCTGCCCTGAGAGTGGTTCCACAGAGTGGACGCCTGTTCGCCAGTTCAACTTGATGTTTTCCACTCATTTGGGTGCAGTAGCAGAGGAAGCGCAAGAGATATTCCTGCGTCCTGAGACAGCACAAGGTGTCTTCGTAGATTTTCCCCTTGTTGTAAAAACAGCTCGGCAGAAACTCCCGTTCGGTATCGCTCAGATTGGCAAGGCTTTCCGGAATGAGATTGTAGCTCGTCAGTTTCTCTTCCGTATGCGTGAGTTTGAGCAGATGGAGATGGAATTTTTCGTGCAGCCGGGAACGGAGAAGGAGTGGTACGAGTACTGGAAGTATCATCGCATGCGTTGGCATCAGAACATGGGGCTAAAGGCTGAAAATCTTAGATTCAAAGACCATGAACATCTCTCCCACTATGCTAAAGCCGCAACTGATATAGAGTATTACTTCCCATTTGGCTTTAGAGAGTTGGAGGGTATTCATTCTCGCACAGATTATGACCTTAGAAGGCACGCAGAGTATAGTGGGAAGAAGTTAGAGTACTATGAGGAGTCACTTGGGAAAGGTTTTATCCCCTATGTAATAGAAACCTCTGTAGGGCTGGACAGATTAGTACTAGCGCACCTTTGTCAGGCATATACAGAGGAGCTAGTGCCTACGGCAGAGGGAGGCCAAGATAAAAGAATCGTACTAAAACTACCTATCCTTTTGGCGCCTATCCAGGTAGCTATTTTTCCTCTGGTGAAAAGGCCTGAGTTCGTAGAGATAGCCCGAAAGTTGTATGAAGAACTACGCTTCCACTTCACAGTAGCCTACGAAGAAAAGGACTCCATCGGGCGTCGCTATCGCCGTTATGATGCGAAAGGTACCCCCTTTGCTATCACAATAGATGGACAAACTTTAGAGGATGAGACGGTCACACTCCGGGATCGAGACTCGCTCCAGCAGATACGCTTGCCTCTAACGCAGGTGCAGCCCTATCTTAGTGAGGTCTTTAGCATTCCTAAATGGCTTAAGGAGCTACAAGGCTGACATTTTGTTCTTTTGATTCTCCGAGAGTAGGCAGCCTTTTACTGCCTACCATTTGAGTTAGTATAAAAAAGTGCCTCCCAGATTACTTACCCATGCTAACTGCATAGCTCTGCTGTCAAATTACCGGCGAGGCTAATACTGATCCCGTATTAGGCACCTTTTGAAGGGGGCTTAATTTGCGCTTCTCTTGCACAGAGAGAAAACCTCAGTACCAGGGCTGGGATACTTTTCATATAGTTCTACTTAGGTACAAGTTTCAGCGTTTAATTTGCAGCACGGACAAATTCCTCTCATAGACATCAAAGGTGCCTCCATTTACGCCGAAATTATTCCCATAGAGCTCCAGTCTATAATAGTATGTAACCCCGGGAGACAGATTGAGATCAACATAGCTGATAGAAGTACTCATATTAAAACCACTTGTGGCGGAGCCTAATCCGTTAGGGAACCGGAGGGCACAAATGCCTGAGCCATAGGTAAGAATAGTGGAGTTTACGGTAAAAGCAGGGTCCTCTGCCCTACGCAGAACTAAGAAATAGCCTGCTAAGGCGTGATTCCCGGTCATGGCGGTATTATTAACAATCCGAGCGAAGCCAGTTATAAGCACACCACTGTGACTAACTCCACTTCCATCGGGAATTGTTATGGAGACAGTGGTTCCATTAATAGGCTGAGCCACAGCGTTATAAGGAATGCTCTGTATAGCACCTGTATTGGCTCCAGTAATCTCCTGGTTGACAAAATCTCCTACGAAACGAACATCCCCTACCACATGGAGCTGGTGAGCGGGAGCTGACGTGCCTATTCCTGTCAATCCTTCTATGATTGCTCCATTTGAAGGAGCAGCTATTGCGCTGTAAGCAGTACCTACGGAGAGATTACCATGGACAGCTAGACGGCTCGCCGGTGTAGGAGTACCTATGCCTACATTTTGCGCTCCCATTATGCCCATAAAGC